>NZ_JAMYQW010000001.1:0-60000 GCF_040321085.1 Mesorhizobium sp. M0522 | reverse complement strand
GTTCGGGATGACTTGTGGCTAGGGGTGAAAGGCCAATCAAACTCGGAAATAGCTGGTTCTCCGCGAAATCTATTTAGGTAGAGCGTCGACCGAATACCCCAGGGGGTAGAGCACTGGATGGGCTAGGGGTCCTCACCGGATTACCAAACCTAACCAAACTCCGAATACCTGGGAGTAATAGTCGGCAGACACACGGCGGGTGCTAACGTCCGTCGTGAAAAGGGAAACAACCCTGACCTACAGCTAAGGTCCCCAAGTTATGGCTAAGTGGGAAAGGATGTGAGGATCCCAAAACAACCAGGATGTTGGCTTAGAAGCAGCCATCATTTAAAGAAAGCGTAACAGCTCACTGGTCTAAATAAGGGTCTTTGCGCCGAAAATGTAACGGGGCTAAAGCCATACACCGAAGCTTAGGGTTTGCAGCAATGCAAGCGGTAGCGGAGCGTTCTGTAAGCTGATGAAGCCATACCCGTGAGGGGTGGTGGAGGTATCAGAAGTGCGAATGCTGACATGAGTAACGTAAGGGGAGTGAGAGACTCCCCCGCCGAAAGTCCAAGGGTTCCTGCTTAAAGCTAATCTGAGCAGGGTTAGCCGGCCCCTAAGTCGAGGCAGAAATGCGTAGACGATGGGAACCACGTTAATATTCGTGGGCCTGGAGGAAGTGACGGATCATTGAGGTAGTCCAATCTTATCGGATTGAAAGGGCTGCTGCGTGGTTCCAGGAAATAGCTCCTCCTTATAGACCGTACCCGAAACCGACACTGGTGGACTGGTAGAGTATACCAAGGCGCTTGAGAGAACTATGCTGAAGGAACTCGGCAAATTGCACGCGTAACTTCGGAAGAAGCGTGACCCTTTCATGCGCAAGCATGGGAGGGTGGCACAGACCAGGGGGTAGCGACTGTTTATCAAAAACACAGGGCTCTGCGAAGTCGCAAGACGACGTATAGGGTCTGACGCCTGCCCGGTGCTGGAAGGTTAAGAGGAGGGGTGCAAGCTCTGAATCGAAGCCCCAGTAAACGGCGGCCGTAACTATAACGGTCCTAAGGTAGCGAAATTCCTTGTCGGGTAAGTTCCGACCTGCACGAATGGCGTAACGACTTCCCCGCTGTCTCCAGCATAGACTCAGTGAAATTGAATTCCCCGTGAAGATGCGGGGTTCCTGCGGTTAGACGGAAAGACCCCGTGCACCTTTACTATAGCTTTACATTGGCATTCGTAGTGGCATGTGTAGGATAGGTGGTAGGCTTTGAAACCTGGGCGCCAGCTCAGGTGGAGCCACCCTTGAAATACCACCCTTATCACTATGGATGTCTAACCGCGGCCCGTTATCCGGGTCCGGGACAATGTATGGTGGGTAGTTTGACTGGGGCGGTCGCCTCCTAAAGAGTAACGGAGGCGCGCGATGGTGGGCTCAGAACGGTCGGAAATCGTTCGCTGAGTGCAATGGCATAAGCCTGCCTGACTGCGAGACTGACAAGTCGAGCAGAGACGAAAGTCGGTCATAGTGATCCGGTGGTCCCGCGTGGAAGGGCCATCGCTCAACGGATAAAAGGTACGCCGGGGATAACAGGCTGATGACCCCCAAGAGTCCATATCGACGGGGTTGTTTGGCACCTCGATGTCGACTCATCGCATCCTGGGGCTGGAGCAGGTCCCAAGGGTATGGCTGTTCGCCATTTAAAGCGGTACGTGAGTTGGGTTCAGAACGTCGTGAGACAGTTCGGTCCCTATCTGCCGTGGGTGTAGGAATATTGAAAGGATCTGTCCCTAGTACGAGAGGACCGGGATGGACGGATCTCTGGTGGACCTGTTGTGGCGCCAGCCGCATAGCAGGGTAGCTATATCCGGACGGGATAACCGCTGAAGGCATCTAAGCGGGAAACCCACCTTAAAACGAGTATTCCCTGAGAACCGTGGAAGACGACCACGTTGATAGGCCGGGTGTGGAAGAGCGGCAACGCTTGAAGCTTACCGGTACTAATAGTTCGATCGGCTTGATCGTTCTCATTCCTAATGCCCATTTCTGGCGACAATCCTTTGGATTGCGCGGAGATGGATGGCACAGAAAACAGCTTCTCGAGCAACGTGCGTTTTGCCGACCTGGTGGTTATGGCGGAGCGGCTGCACCCGATCCCATTCCGAACTCGGCCGTGAAACGCTCCAGCGCTGATGGTACTTCGTCTCAAGACGCGGGAGAGTAGGTCGCTGCCAGGTCTGCCAAGCGCACGTTGTTTAATCTTCTCCTTACGAACAGGCCCGCCAACGGGACTCCGGGCCGCGAAAGCGGCCCTTTCATTTGGCGGAAGCTTGAATCCAGTGAGCCAAGGCTTACTTCTAGGGTTGACGCGGGGTGGAGCAGCCCGGTAGCTCGTCAGGCTCATAACCTGAAGGTCACAGGTTCAAATCCTGTCCCCGCAACCAAATTCGAAAACGGCCCGCCTTGTGCGGGCCGTTTTCGTTTTGCTGGCCGATTGGTTCGATCCCCGTCAGGCCTCGCACGAATCAGGCACAGCGAGACACCAAGGAAGGTCCAGCCCCCGCAACCAAATTCCTTGCATGCGAGCATCAAAAACCCCGGCAGCCTTACGGGGCCGGGTTTTTTTCCGTCCCGGCGCGCGAGCTTCGGTGTTTGGCAGCACGCCCCAAAACAGAGTTCCACGTCCTGCCGGCACCTAAATGTGCTGCATGGATGCAGCTTTAGCCGGCATCCCGGTTGGTCAAGGCGATGTGGCAGCAGCCGGAACCGTGGCCCGGCGTCCAGGTGACGTTGTCGAAGCGCACTCCGGTGGCCTCGAACAGGCCACGGTCGAAGGTGCCGGCGATGCGGCAGAGCGTGGCGAGCTTCTCGTCGCCGACGCCGGCCTCGACCCAGGCGTCCTTCAGCGGACAGCGCCTGACCTTGAAGGCGATGCGGTCCGGACTGCGTTCGACGTCGGTCGGATACATGCGACCGCCATCCGGGCTGACGGCGAGGAACGCCTCGCCGATCGCCGGTGCGTCGTTTGGGCCGAAATCGGCGAAGGCCGCCGCCGCAACCTCCTTGCCGCGCCGTTCGATGGTGCGGATCATGATCGCCTCAGCCGTTTCCGCGCCAACCTCCGCGGTCAGCTCGTCGAGCAACAGACGATAGAGATCGGCGCGGTTGCGGAAGGCGGAATCGAGTTCGCGCGACAGTTGTTCGGCTCGGGCTTCGGCGTCGGTCATGATGCGTCCTGTTCGATCCTTGACAGTCTTGGCGCTGCCGCTACCAGCGCCTTGCCGATCGCGGATTGCGGCGCGTCGATGACGCTGCGGGCATCGCCGCTCTCGGCAATCCGCCCGGCGTCCAGAATGGCGACGCGGTGGGCGATTGCACGGACGACGCCGAGATCGTGCGAAATGAACAGATAGGCGATACGCTCCTCGCGTTGAAGATCGAGCAGCAGTTGCAGGATCTGCGCGCGAACCGAAACGTCGAGCGCCGACACGGCCTCGTCGAGCACGACCAGCGACGGTTTCGTGGCGATGGCGCGGGCGATTGCAACGCGCTGGCGTTGGCCGCCGGAAATTTCGTGAATGGCGCGACCGGCGAGACCGGGGCTGAGGCCGACGCGTTCCAGCAGAGCTGCAATACGGCGCGGGCGCTCGGGGCCAGAGGCAATGTGATGGATGCGCAAGGGGTCGTCGAGCACACGCGCGACTGTGGCGCGTGGGTTCAAGGCGGCGAGCGGATCCTGAAACACCATCTGAAGACGGGCGCGCCGGCCGCGCAAGGCAGCGCCGTTCAGCGACAGGAAATCGCTGCCTTCAAATTCAATACGGCCGGTATCGACTTCGATGAGCCGGAGCACTAGACGAGCTATCGTCGACTTGCCGCTGCCGGAAGGTCCGGCCAGCGCCAGCGTCTCGCCGGGGTCGATGTGGAAGGAAACGTCGTCGACCGCGGCGATGATCTTGCCGCCGCGACTGTATCGTTTGGTCAGGCCGGAAACGGCCAGCAGAGGACTGGTCATGGTCGCTGCAGCAGCGGCTCGGCGTTGAGGCCGAGATTGGCGTCGAGCAGCCTACGAGTGTATGCGTGACGCGGCGCATTGACGATTTGGACTGTCGAACCGAGCTCGAGCAGCTCGCCATGCCGGAACACCGCGATGCGCTCTGCAAGCTCAGCGGCCAGCGCGATGTCGTGGCTGATGAACAGCAGCGTCATACCGTCCTCGGCCACCAGTCGCCGGATCAGCCCGACGATCTCGGCCTGCACGATCGTATCCAGCGCGCTGGTCGCCTCGTCGGCGATCAGCAGTTTCGGCCCGGCCGCAATCGCTGCGGCGATCGCCACACGCTGCTTCTGGCCGCCGGAGAGCTGGTGCGGGAAGGCGCAGAGGGCAGCGTCCGGATCGGGCAGGCGGACGCGCTCGAGCAGGGTTTTTGCCTTGGCATAGGCGTCTCGCCAACTGAGGCCGAGATGAGTGCACGCGACTTCCGCGATCTGCTTGCCGATTGGCATCACCGGGTCGAGACTGGCGGATGGGTCCTGGAAAACGAAGCCGATATCGCGGCCGCCGATGGGGGTGTGGCTTGTCGCAATGACGAATGGTCGGCGCTCTGTCGCGCCCCCTTCTGTCCTGCCGGACATCTCCCCCTCAAGGGGGGAGATTGCACTTTCATCTCTGCCTTCGCCAATCACCGAAGCTGGCGGAAAGGAACCGGCTGCGGAACTGCCGATCTCCCCCTTTGAGGGGGAGATGTCCGGCAGGACAGAGGGGGGTGCCTTGGCACCAAACATTGGTGGCGGGCGCAAGAGCCAATCGATGCGGCCTTCGATCCTGGCGGTGGCCGGCAGCAGGCCGGCAATGGCCAGCGCCAGCGTGCTCTTGCCCGAACCGCTTTCACCGATGATGGCAAAGCGCTCGCCGGCGGTGATGTCGAAGCCGACATTCTTCAGCGCCGCTACCTCGGCGCCGTCGCGGCGATAGGTCACCGTCAGATTGCGGATCGAAGCAAGCGCCGTCACGACAGGCTCCTCCTCATCGCCGTGGTCTCGACGACGCCTTCGCCGGCGAGATAGACGCCGAGCACGGTGAGCACGAGCGCTACGCCCGGAATGATCGACAGGAAGGGCGCGGTGCGCAGCACGGCGCGGCCTTCGGCGATCATGCCGCCCCAGGTAACCCGGTTGGGATCGCCGAGGCCGAGAAAGGACAATGCCGCTTCGGTGAGAATCGCCGCGGCGACGATCACCGACGACAAAGCCATTACCGGCGGCAGCGCATTGGGGAGCACCTCGCGAAAGGCGATCTCCAACGGATGCATGCCGATGACGCGGGCGCCGGCAACAAAATCGCGCTCGCGGATCGACAGCACTTCGGCCCGCGCCACGCGTGCCGGTCCGGTCCAGGCGCCAAGCGCGATCGCCGCGACGACGACGCCGAGCGACGGCCCGACGATGCTGACGAAAGCCAAAGCCAGCAGAAAGGCTGGCACGGTCTGGAACGCGTCGGCGATGCGCATCAGCATCTCGTCGACAACGCCGCCAGCAAAACCGGCCAACGTGCCGATCACGACGCCGACGGCAAGGGCGACGGCTGCTGCTGCCAGCCCGACCGCCAGCGAGGTGCGGGCGCCGTGGAGAAGCTCGGCTAGCACGTCGCGGCCGAGGCGGTCGGTGCCGAGTGGCAACGACCAGTCCTGGAACGGCGGCAGCAACGCCGGCCCGGCAATGGCCTGCGGATCGCCGGGAAAGAACAAAGGTGCGGCAAGCGCCACGCCAAACAGCGCCGCCAGGATGACCGCGCCGGCGATCGCTTCCGGGGTCCGGAGAAAGCGGCGAAGCGGGCTCACGCGCCGGCCTCACTGGCGCCGACGCGCGGATCGAGGAAGGCGTAGGCGATGTCGACGAGAAGGTTGATGATGACGACCAGGACAGCGCTGGTGAGAATAATGCCGAGCAGTAGTGGGGTATCCCGCGCGGCCACCGCTTCCTGCGCCAGTCGGCCAAGGCCTGGCACGGAAAAGACGCTTTCGATGACGACGCTGCCGCCCAGCATCTGCGCGGACTGCAGGCCGAACATGGTGACCAGCGGCAACAGCGCGTTGCGGGCGACGTGGGCGAGCACGATGCGACGGCGGGAAAGTCCCCTGGCACGGGCGGCCAGCACAAAGTCCTGTCGCCACACCTCGGCCATGCCGGCGCGCATCATGCGCAGATAGAGCGCCAGATAAATGAAGCCGAGCGCCGAAACCGGCAGGACGAGATGGCGGGCGATATCGGCGGCACGATCGAGGCCGGTCTTGTCCGAGGCGATACTCTCGATGCCGCCGATCGGAAACCAGCGCAGGTCGACGGCGAAGACAATGATCAGCACAAGCCCGAGCCAGAAGCCCGGCACGGCATAGAGCGCCAGCGAACCGATGGAGAGGAAGCGATCGCGGAAGCTGCCGGGTCTGGCGCCGGCATAGATGCCGAGCGCCGAGCCGAGGCCGAAGGAGAGCGCGGTGGCGCTGCCCATCAACAGCAGCGTGTTGGGCAGGCGCCCGAGGATGACATCGCGGATCGGCCGCGAAAAGCTGACCGATTGGCCGAGATCGAGATGCAGCAGCGCCCAAAGATAATTGGCGAGCCGTGTCAGCTCCGACTGGTCGAGACCCCAGCGGTGACGCAACAACTCGATCATGCCGGCGTCGCCGCCGGTCGAGACGATGTAGGCATCGACCGCGTCGCCGGGAGCGGCTTCGAGCAACAGGAACGTGCCGATGACGACAATCAGCAGCACGAAGATGCTGCCGACGAGACGGCGGCGAAGGAGGATGACGGCGCGGGTCATGGCGCAACGCCGATAGGAGAGCCAAGTCTTCGGTGCCGCGCTCTACGGCGCCCCCCTCTGTCCTGCCGGACATCTCCCCCACAAGGAGGGAGATTGGCAGTTTCGGCGTTGCCGGCCGTCTTGCAACGCTGGAGATTGGCAAAAGCGACAATGACAGCCGATCTCCCCGCTCGTGGGGGAGATGCCAAGTGGTGGCAAAGAGGGCAGGACAGAGGGGGGCGCGAAAAAGCTCTCATCGCTGAAGCTGAGCACCCAGACAAGCGGCGCGCAAGTCTGGAGAGACTTCCTTACCCCTCCAGCCAAGTGTCCGCCCAGTTCGATACCGCCCAGCGCGGGTTGTTGGCGATGTTGTTGACCGTATCGCGGGCGACGCTGATGAAACTCCATTCGGCGACGTTGATCAGCGGCAGGTCGGCGGCAACTTTTCTCTGGAACTCCTTGTAGAGTTCAGTGCGGGCGGCGGTGTCGAGCGTCTCCGATGCCTTGGCGATCAGGGCGTCGAGATCGGCATTCTTGTAGCCACCCTGGTTGGAGAAGGGCACGCCGTCGGGAGTACCGCTCTGCACCAGGATGGTGGTCGAGATCGCCGGATCGCCGCGGAACACCGGCGGCCCGACCGCAAGGTCGAAGGCGTGATCGGTGTAGACAGCCTTGATATGCGCGGCAGAGTCGTTGTTGACCAGCTGGGCGTCGATGCCGATGGCGGCGAGCGCCTGGCGCAGATAGTCGCCGAACTGCTTGGTTTCGTTGAAGTAGGGCGCCGGCAGCAACCTCAGTGAAAAGCGCTTGCCGTCATCGCCTCGGCTGTAGCCGGCCTCGTCAAGCAAGGCGTTGGCCTTGGCAACGTCGAAGGCGTAGGTCGGCACGTCGGCGGTATAGAATTGCGGGTCGTTTTTCGGCACCGGGCCAGTGGCGGTGGCGGCATAGCCAAGGAATACCGTCTTGACGACGAAATCCTTGTCGATGGCGTGAGCGATCGCCTGGCGTACTTTCAGGTCGGCCAGCTCCTTGCGGCGATGATTGATCTCGACGACGAGCTGGTAGGTCAGCCCTTCATAACCCTTGGTGATCACCTTGAGACCGGGCACTTTGGAGATGCGGTCGAGATCGGCCAGGGGCACGGCGGAGAAGGCGGCGAGCTGGATCTCTTCGGCTTCCAGGGCGCTGGCAGCCGACGCGCGGTCCGGCAGCACCTGATAGATGATCTCGTCGAGATAGGGCTCGTCCTTGCCCCAATAGTCGGTGTTCTTCTCCAGCCGGTAATATTCGCCGGGCTTGTGTTCGGCAAATTTGAACGGTCCGGTGCCGACCGGGGCGTTGTTGGCCGGATTGTCCTCGATCTTTCCGGTCTCGTAGATGTGCTTGGGCACCACGCTGCTCAGCGCCGGCAAGGCGTTGCGGATCAGCTGGAACGGTGTCGGCTTGGCGAATTTGAACACGGCGGTGGCTTCGTCCGGCGTGTCGACCGCGTCCAGATCCTTGAACACGGTGCGGCCGAGATTCTGCAGCGGCTTCCAGACCTGCAGCGCCGAGAAGGCGACATCGGCTGAGGTGAATGGCTTCCCATCATGCCATTTGACGCCCTCGCGCAGTTTGAACGTCACCGACAGGCCGTCGGCGGCACCTTCCCAGCTGAGCGCCAGGCGCGGATCGAGCCCGTCCTTGCCGCCGAAGGAGGCCTCGGCCAAGGTTTCCACGATCTTGCTCGAAATGAAGAAGACGCCGTTCGAGGCGACAATCGCCGGATTGAGATTGCGCGGCTCGGAATCGGCGGCGACAACCAGTCGTCCGCCCTTTCTCGACGTCTGCGCCGAGCCGATCGTCGGCATGGCGGTGGAGGCCAACAGCAATGCCGAACCGGCCAGCATTGTACGTCTGGAAATGGTGAACTCTGGCATGATCGAACTCCGTCCTCTCCGCGGACCCGGCCGGGTCCGCCGTACCCCTCGGACGCTCGTAAGCATCCTGCAAAGCTGATTATGGGCCTTGTGCGGGGTTTCGCCAAAGACGGAATTGGCGCATCTCTACGTGGCTTTGAAATTTCCGTCCGCTGGACCAGTTGTACAGAAAACGGTTCGACGCGCGGTTCTAGCAGGACCAGACTGGAGTAAAGTGCAGCAGGTGGAGCAGCTTTTGGGGCTGGTTCGCCCGTTCTGGCTGGACCAGATCGGGCAAAATGATGCAGATTTAAGCATAGCCGAGGTTCAGAGCCGGAAAAGCCGGTGCCGGCGAGCGGCCGGCTAAGGGATTTCAGGGAGAGAGACATGAACATTGCCCCAGGCAAGAATGCCGTCGGCAGCGTGCCGTTCGACCAGGCCAGGGTGGACGGGCTGATGGAGGAGGCCGGCATCGACGTGCTGCTCGCCACCTCCAAGCACAACACGCAATATCTGCTTGGCGGCTACAAGTTCATCTTCTTCGCCGCCATGGATGCAATCGGCCACAGCCGTTATCTGCCTGTCGTCGTCTATGAGAAAGGTGGGCCGGAGCATGCCGCCTATATCGGCAACCGCATGGAAGGCGGCGAGCACCAGAATCATCCGTTCTGGACGCCGACACTGCATGCCGCCTCCTGGGGTACGCTCGATGCCGCCAATCTGGCGGTCGAGCATTTGCGAAAGATCGGCAAGGGCAATGCCCGCATCGGCATCGAGCTCGCCTTCCTGCCGTCCGACGCCTATATGCTGATCCGCAACGCGCTGCCGGATGCCAAGCTGATCGATGCGACTGATATGCTGGAGCGCATGCGGGCAATCAAAACCGAGGCGGAGCTGGAAAAGCTGCGCATCGCTTCGGAGCTGATCACCGATTCCATGCTGGCGACCATCGGCTGGGCACGCGAAGGCACGACCAAGAGCGAGATCATCGAACAGCTCAGGCGCGAGGAGACCAATCGCGGCGCGCATTTCGAATATTGCCTGTTGACGCTAGGCTCCAGCCACAACCGCGCCGCCTCGCCGCAGGCGTGGAGGAAGGGCGAGGTGATGTCGATCGATTCCGGCGGCAACTACCACGGCTACATCGGCGATCTTTGCCGCATGGGCGTGCTGGGCGACCCTGACGCCGAACTCGAGGATCTGCTGGCCGAGATCGAGACAGTGCAGCAGGCGGCCTTCTCCAAGGTCAAGGCGGGCACGCTGGGCGGTGACATGATTTGTCATGCCGAAGGCGTTCTGAAGAAATCCAAGGTTGCGGCCTATACTGATTTCTTCGCGCATGGCATGGGGCTGATCACGCATGAAGCGCCGTTCCTGATGACCAACCATCCGGTGACCTATGAAGGCACCTATGCCGCAAAGCCGCTGGAGAAGAATATGGTGCTTTCGGTCGAGACGACCATGCTCCACCCGACGCGCGGCTTCATCAAGCTGGAGGACACGGTGGCGGTGACCGATGCCGGTTACGTCATGTTCGGCGATCGGGGCCGGGGCTGGAACGGGGGCGGGGCTTAGGCGCCTTCTATCTCAATTCCCGCCTGGCGGCAGCAGGGTGAAATCCGGCAACTCCCGCAACGCCAGTTCCGGCCCGGCCGGCGAATAGACGACGAAAAGCTGCATCGGCCCGTCGCCGGTATTGAGCGTCGAGTGGAAGCGGCTTTCCGGCACATAGATGGTACAGCCGGGGCCGACTTTCTCGACGACCGGGTTGCCTTTCTCGTCTTCGACCATCTGCTCGCCATTGCCTGAGATGACAAAGATGATCTCCTCCGCACCCGGATGGTTATGACGCGTATGGCCTTTGCCTGACGGTAGGTCGACGACACCACCGGAAAATCGCTTTGCGCCGTTCACTTCGGGAGCGACCGTCAGCGACAGCCTGCCCCAGTCGAAGCCGAAGGCGCTAACGTCTTTTGGATATACGAATACCTTGCTGTTGTCGGTCATCGTCCCACCCTTCTTTTTGCTGGTCTCTACGCAGCGCCGAACGTGACGGCCTTGAAATCCGCCGTCTGCCTGGCGATCGAGGCTTCCGCCGGCAGCCGCTCCATCGAACTGGCGCCATAGAACCCGTGCAGGCCCTTGCAGCGCTCGAGAATATATCTGGCGTCGTCCGGCATCGAGATCGGCCCGCCATGGCAAAGCAGGATCATATCCTCGCGCACTGAGCGTGCCGCTTTGGCGATGGCGTCGATCTCGCTCACACAGTCGTCCAGCGATTTAGCCGATGTCGCGCCAATCGAGCCGCCGGTGGTCACCCCCATATGGGCGACGACGATGTCGGCGCCAGCTGTTGTCATGGCGCGCGCCTCGTCTGGGTTGAAGACATAGGGCGTGGTCAACAGGTCGAGTTTGTGAGCCTCGGCGATCATGTCGACCTCGAGCCCGAAGCCCATGCCGGTTTCTTCAAAACTCTGCCGCATCTGGCCGTCGAACAGGCCGATGGTCGGAAAGTTCTGCACACCGGAAAAGCCCATCGTCTTCAACTCGGCCAAAAGCAGCGGCATGATGACGAAGGGATCGGTGCCGTTGACGCCGGCCAGCACCGGCGTCTTCTTCACTACCGGCAGCACTTCGTAGGCCATTTCCTTGACGATCTCGTTGGCGTTGCCATAGGCGAGCAGGCCGGCGGCCGAGCCGCGCCCGGCCATGCGGTAGCGGCCGGAATTGTAGATGATGATCAGGTCGATGCCGCCGGCTTCCTCTGCCTTGGCCGACAGGCCGGTGCCGGCACCGCCGCCGACGATCGGCACGCCGTCCGCGATCATCTTGCGGAATTTCTCCAGGATTTTCTTGCGCGGTATGGCGGCCATGTCTTGGTGTCTCACTGTCTGGCGATGTCGAGGAAGGCCGTTGTGGCAGCCCAGGCGAATTCGGGGTCGTTGATATGAAGCGGCAGGCGCAGCACGCGCCGCGTTTTGGCGGGTTTGATGGTACGCTCGATCGCGTCGAACAAAGCGGCATCGGCTTCAGGGTCGAAGAAGGCGCCGCCTTCAATGTCGAGCGCCGACACGCCTTTCTCCGGAATGAGGAAACGAACCGGACCCTGGCAGAGGCTCAGCCTTGTGCCGATCCATTCGCCGATCGTTCTGCTTTCGTCGGCAGTGGTGCGCATCAGTGTGACGTTTGGATTGTGCTCATAGAACAGCCGGCCGCGATAGCGTTCCGGAATTGTCGGCGGCGCCCAGAAATTGACCATGTCGAGCGCGCCGACCGAGCCGACATAAGGCAGCCCGGTGCGGGCGATGGCGCCAAAGCGATCTTCGGTCGCCGGCAGCACGCCGCCAAGCACCAAGTCGCAGACTTCGGTCGTTGTGATGTCGATGACGCCTGACAACAGGCCGCTGTCGGCCAATTTTTCCATGGTGCGGCCGCCGGTGCCGGTGGCATGAAAGACCATGCAGTCATAGGTCGAACGAAGCTCATCGGCGATCGCGGTCACGCATGGCGTGGTGACGCCGAACATGGTGAGGCCGAGCGACGGTTTGCCCTCGGGCGGCGGCGCCGGCTTTGTCGCCATGCCTGATATCGCCTGGGCGGCATTGTGCAGCACAACGCGCGAAAGCCGGTTGAGGCCGGCCATGTCGGTCACCGACGGCATCATGACGATGTCGGAGACGTCGACGTAAGGCGCGGTGTCACCCGAGGCCAACGTCGAAACCATGATCTTGGGCAGACCGAACGGCAGCGTGCGCATGCCTGCGGTGATGATCGAGGTGCCGCCACCGCCGCCAATGCCGATAATCCCGGCAATATCGCTGCGCGACTGGACAAACCGGGCAAAGGCGGCAGCCATCGCCGCCACCGCGGTGCCGCGATCGTCGACGCCGAGCACGGCATTGCGACCCTCGGAATGGTGGCTGGCGACCTCGTCTGCCGAAACATCGACCGGCACGGTCGCGCCGCGTGTTCCGATGTCGACACGGGCAATCGAAGCGCCGGTAGCCGCGACCGCATCGGCCAGAAATGCGAGTTCCTCGCCCTTGGTGTCGGCGGTGCCCACCACATAGATGCGCTTCATCGCGTTTCCCCGGTCTTGGGCGTGCTCGGCGCTGCCGCCCCTTTTTGCCCGGCCGTTCGACGGCGCGAAGGGCCATTGCAATTTTTTGAGACACGCGTATCGTATTGACATGAATGTCTCACGTCAACAAGCGGCAATGGACGACGATGCCAGCCAAGGGCCGAACCCCCAAGTAGAGCGCGGGGCCCGCGCGCGCACCAGGCGTCTCATGCTTGAGACGGCGACAAAGCTGATGCAGGCGGGCGCCACGCCCTCCGTCAGCGAGGTGGCGGAGGCAGCGGAGGTCTCGCGCGCCACCGCCTATCGGTATTTTCCGAGCCAGGCGGCGTTGGTGCAGGCGGTGGTCGATGAGGGGCTTGGGCCGATCCTTACGTGGAAATCGAGCTCTGCCGATCCCGAGCGCCGGGTCGCCGAGCTGTTCGAGACCGCCATGCCGCGCATCGAGGTCTTCGAAGCGACGTTCAAGGCGGCGCTGAAACTGTCGCTCGACCAGTGGGCGCAGCGACAGGCAGGCACGCTTGACGGCGAACCTGCCTTCACGCGCGGCCATCGCGTCGATCTTTTGAAAGATGCGATCGCGCCACTCAAAGGCCGGTTGCCGCCGCGCGAATTCAAGCGGCTCGCGCAGGCGCTGTCATTGATCTTCGGTGTTGAGGTGCTGATCGTTTTAAAGGATATATGGGGCTTGGATAGCCGCAGTACGATGTCGGTTGCGCAATGGGCGGCCGGCGCACTGGTGCGTGCGGCGGTGACGGAATCGATGGCTGAAGGTGACGGGATCGCGCCGACGAGGGCCGTTAGATGAGGCCAATCTGGTTCGACCAGATTTTCAGCCTGACCATTTGTGCTACTAGCGATGCAGCGGCCTAAGCAAGGCACTTATGTATCGAGGAGTAGGAAAATTCAGGGAAAACAGACAGATATCGCAGAAACCAACTTGTCTGCGTGTCCGCCACCGTTCAAGAAAGAGCTTGACGTTTGTCTGAAATTGGTAATACCAGATCAGGACAAATAAAGCGGATCAAAGGGTGAAGGCTAAGATCCGTTTCGGTCGAACGAGGAGGCTCAAAACCGGAACGGTGCCGTCACGGGAGGACTACCAGGGCCGGCCTCGCCGCCGGCTCGCATGACGCGGTAGAATGCGCACAAGGGAGGAAATCATTATGCGCAAGACAATGACCAGCTTGCTTGCTGGTATCGGCCTAGTGCTCGCCTGCGGAACGTCCGTCTACGCGCAGGAAAAGGAACTTACAATCTTCTGGGCGGAATGGGATCCGGCCAATTACCTGCAGGAACTCGGCAACGAATACGAGAAGGAAACCGGCGTCAAGATCACGGTGGAAACCACACCGTGGCCCGACTTCCAGACCAAGGCCTTCACCGAGTTCAACGCCCATGGCGACGCCTACGATATGGTCGTCGGCGACTCGCAATGGCTCGGTGCCGGCTCGACCGGTGGCCACTATGTCGACCTGACCGACTTCTTCAACAAGCACAAGGTCGGTGAAGTGATGGCACCGGCCACGGTGAAATACTATGCCGAATATCCGGGCGGCAGCAGCAAGTACTGGGCCATTCCGCTCGAAGGCGACGCCGTCGGCTGGTCCTATCGCAAGGACTGGTTCGAAGACCCCAAGGAAAAGGAAGCCTTCAAGGCCAAGTATGGCTACGATCTCGACGTGCCGAAGGATTTCAAGGCGCTACGCGACATCGCCGAATTCTTCTACCGGCCGGACCAGAAAAAATACGGCATCGCCATCTACACCGACAATTCCTATGACGCGATGGCGATGGGCTTCGAAAACGCGCTGTTCTCCTTCGGCGGCGAGCTGGGTGACTATAAGACCTACAAGGTCGATGGCTTCATCAACTCCGACAAGGCGATCGCGGCGCTCGACGCCTACAAGGAACTCTACAAGTTCACGCCTCCGGGCTGGGCCAAGTCGTTCTTCGTCGAGGACAACCAGGCGATCACTGAAAACCTGGCCGCGATGAGCATGAACTACTTCGCGTTCTTCCCCTCGTTGATCAACGAGGCGTCGAACCCGAACGCCAAGAACACCGGCTTCTTCGCCAATCCAGCCGGACCTGGCGGCGACCAGTTCGCCGCACTCGGCGGTCAGGGCATCTCCATCGTTTCCTACTCGCAGAAGCAGGAAGAGGCGACGAAGTTCCTGGAATGGTTCATCAAGGACGAGACCCAGAAGAAATGGGCAGCGCTTGGCGGCTACACCTGCAGTGCCGCCGTGCTCAAGTCGCCCGAATTCCAGAACGCCACGCCCTACAACAAGGCGTTCTACGAGACCATGTTCAAGGTCAAGGACTTCTGGGCGGTTCCGGAATACGCGGAACTGCTGCAGCAGCTTAACCAGCGCATCTATCCTTACATGATCGGCGGCGAAGGCACCGCCAAGGAGACGCTGGACGCACTGGCAGCCGACTGGAACGCGACCTTCAAGAAATACGGCCGCGGCCAATAAGTATGAAGTTTCACGGAGGGGGCGTTCGTGCCTCCTCCGTTTCTTTTTCTGATTTTTGAACCGGGAGCAGAGTCTTGGCGACCACGATGATCACCACGCTGGACAGGTCCTCGCGGGCCGCCGCTCGCGGTCTAAGCGACATTTCGATCCGCAATCTCTTCATCATCCCGACGATCCTGTTTCTGATCGTCTTCAACATCTTCCCGCTGATCTATTCGCTGGGCTATTCGTTCACCGATTTCCGCGCCTCGACCAGCGCGGCGGCGAATTTCGTCGGGCTGCAAAACTACCGCGACCTGCTCAGCGATCCCTATGTCTGGTCCAACTTCGCCATCACCGCAAAATACGTCATCATCTCGGTCGCCGGCCAGCTGCTCGTCGGCTTCGGCGTGGCCATGCTGCTCAATCGCGACATTCCGCTCAAGGGCCTGCTGACGACGCTCCTGTTGTTGCCGATGATGCTGTCGATGGCCGTCGTCGGCCTGTTCTGGAAGCTGCTCTACGATCCGTCCTTCGGCATCATCAATTATGCGCTGGGCCTCGGCACCTTCGAATGGCTGTCGGATCCGAAAATGGCGCTCTATGCGGTCGCGCTGACCGACATCTGGATGTGGTCGCCCTTCGTCATGCTGTTGTCGCTGGCCGGCCTGTCGGCCGTGCCCAAGCATCTCTACGAGGCAGCCGCGATCGACAGGGCCGGGCCGTTCTACACCTTCTTCCGCATAACGCTGCCGCTGGTTGCGCCGATCCTGATGATCGCGGTCATCTTCCGCACCATGGAGGCGTTCAAGACCTTCGACCTCGCCTACATCCTGACCAGCCAGCCGACGGCCGAGCTGATCTCGATCCGGCTCTACAAGATGGCGTTCCAGGAATGGCAGACCGGGCGTTCCTGCGCGCTCGCCTACATCGTGCTGATCATGGTGCTGGCGATCACCAACATCTATGTCAAATACCTCAACAAGGTGAAGGAGCGCTGAGATGGCCGCAGTCCGCACTTCTTCCGAAATCACCTTCAACCGGGTCGCCATCGTCGCTGTCCTGCTGGTGACGATCATCTTCCTGGCGCCGATCTACTGGATCGCCTCGACGGCGTTCAAGCCGCGCAACCTCGCCACCACCATTCCGCCGACGGTGGTTTTCCAGCCGGAGATATCGCCCTTCGTCAAGTTGTTCACCAAGCGTTCGCAACTGCGCAGCCCGCCGTCGCCGGAGGAGTACGCGGCTGCGCCGTGGTGGGAGCGCGTCGTCTTCAATGGGGGCGAAAAGATCGTGCGCGACGGCAAGGGCCAGGTGCAGTGGTCGGGCTATCCGAGCCGTTTCATGAACTCACTGATCGTTGCCATAACCTCGACCGTCCTGGCCGTCGGCATGGGCACCTTCACCGCCTATGGGTTCTCGCGCTTCAAGGTAAAAGGCGAGGCGGACCTACTGTTCTTCATCCTGTCGACACGCATGCTGCCGCCGGTGGTCGTCGCCATTCCGATGTTCCTGATGTACCGGGCGGTCGGCCTCAACGATTCCCATATCGGCCTGATCATCCTTTACACCGCCTTCAACCTGTCCTTCTCGGTGTGGCTGATGAAGGGCTTCATGGACGAGATCCCCAAGGAGTATGAGGAGGCGGCCCTCGTCGACGGCTATACGCGCATGGAGGCCTTCTTCAAGATCGTGCTGCCCGAGGCCGCCACCGGCATCGCCGCCACCGCCGTGTTCTGCTTTATCACGGCGTGGAACGAATATGCCTTCGCACTGATCATGACCAGCCGCCGTGCCCAGACAGCACCGCCCTTCATCCCCAGCCAGATCGGTTCCGGCCTGCCGGACTGGACGGTGATTGCCGCCGGAACCTTTCTGTTCCTGCTGCCGGTCGCGATCTTCACCTTCCTGCTCCGCAACCATCTGTTGCGCGGCATGTCGTTTGGAGCGATCCGCAAATGAGCTTTCGCTACATCAACCAGAAATATCTCGAACCGGGCAGCCAGGTGCTGATGGTGCTCGGTATCATCGCGCTCTGCCAGCCGTGGAACATGCTGCTGCACAGCTATGGCGTGACCATCATCCTGATCGGCCTGATCGGCTTCAACATCACCTCCAAGATCGCGCCGGAGGAGAAGGCCGGCACCGGGCAAGGGGCAAATCCGGGGGCACAGCATTGACCCAGATCGAGCTTCGAGGCGTCCAGAAATATTTCGGCGCCGTCCAGGTCATCAAAGACCTCAACCTGAAGATCGACGACAACGAGTTCATCGTGCTGCTCGGCCAGTCGGGCTGCGGGAAGACGACGACGCTCAGGGCGATTGCCGGGCTGGAGACGATCGACGGCGGCGACATCCTCATCGACGGCAAGCCGGTCCAGCACCTCAAGGCCGCCGATCGCGATATCGCCATGGTCTTCCAGTCGTTCTCGCTCTATCCGCATATGAGCGTCTATGAGAACATCGCCTTTCCGCTCAGGGCGACGCGCAAGAGCAAGGCCGAGATCGACAGCGAGGTGCGCTCGGTCGCCAAGACGCTGCAGATCAGCGATCTCCTCGCCAAGAAACCGTCGGCGCTGTCGGGCGGCGACATGCAGCGCGTGGCGATCGGCCGAGCCTTGGTGCGGCGGCCGAAGGCGATGCTGATGGACGAGCCGATCGGGGCGCTCGATGCCAAGCTGCGCGAGGAGATGCGGGCCGAGATCAAGCGGCTGCACATCAAGCAGGGCTCGACCAGCATCTACGTCACCCACGACCAGATCGAGGCGATGAGCCTCGCCGACCGCATCGTCATCATGCATGAAGGTGTGCTGCAGCAGGTCGGCTCGCCGGACGAGGTCTATTCGCATCCGGCGAATCTTTTCGTCGCGCAATTTGTAGGCAGCCCGGTGATGAACGTCGCCGACACTTCGGTGACCGAGAAAGCCTCATCGGCCTCGGTCACGGTCGGCGATGCGGCCGCCGGTTTCGAATTCCCGCGCGCCTTGCTGTCGAAGCTCAACGGCCATGCCGGCAGCCAACTCGCGCTCGGCATCCGGCCGGAAGGCGTCCTCGTCCGCCGCGAAGCCGCCGAGGGATTCTTGCCGGTGGAGACGCAGATCGTCGAGCCGCTCGGGTCCTTCGACATCGTCGACCTCAAGGTCGGCTCCAAGATGCTGCGTGCGCGCACCAAGAGCGGCTTCATCGGCGGCCCCGGCGAAAGGGTCTTCGTCAGAATCGATCCCAGCCAGGCGCATTTCTTCGACACGGCGAGCGGCAAATCGCTGGGAGTGAGACTCTGATGGCCCACATCCAGCTCAAGAACATCTCGAAGAAATTCGGCAATCACACCGCCTTGACCGGGCTCGATCTCGACATCGCCGATGGCGAGTTCTTCGTCCTGCTTGGCGAGACCGGCGCCGGCAAGACGACGACGCTGCGCATGATTGCCGGCCTGGAAAAACCGAGCGAAGGCCAGGTCTTCATCGACGGCGTCGATGTCGCCGACTGGGGCGCGGCCGAGCGTGACGTGGCGCTGGTGCTGCAGCAATATTCGCTGTACCCGCGCTATACGGTGCGCCAGAACCTCGAATTTCCGCTGAAGCCGAAGATCCGCCGGCTGCCCGATGCCGAGATCAAGGATCGTGTCGACCGCGCGGCCAGGACGCTGAGGATCGAGCATCTGCTCGACCGCAAGACCGACAGGCTTTCAGGCGGCGAGATGCAGCGCGTCTCGATCGGTCGCGCCATCGTGCGCAAGCCGCGGGTATTCCTGATGGACGAGCCGTTGTCGGCGCTCGACGCCAAATTGCGCGAGGCGCTGCGCACCGAATTGAAGAACCTGCAGATGCAGCTTGGCGCCACCTTCCTGTTCGTGACGCATGATCAGATCGAGGCGATGTCGATGGGTGACAAGGTCGGCGTGCTCAACCATGGCCGCATCGTCCAGACCGGCACGCCGTACGAGATCTATAACAATCCGCGCGACACCTACGTGGCAAGCTTCGTCGGCTCGCCGCCGATGAATCTCATCGACGGCAAGCTCGTCAACGGACGTGCGGTGATGGCGCCGCTCAATTTCGAATTGCCGTTTGCGGGGGGTGCCAAGACTTCGGGGGGTGCCAAGACGGGCGCGGCGATCGACGGTCGCCCGCTCGTCTTCGGTATTCGTCCCGAGGACGTCTATCTCGAGACCGGCGCGCCGGTCGAGGCGCGGGTCCATGACGTCGAGAACCATGGCGTCGAGAAGATCCTGACGCTGCGGGTCGGCGACGCCATGCTGCGCGCCACCGTGCCTGCCAGGACCGACGTCCAGATAGAGCAGCCGGTGCGCTTTGCCTGGAACCCGGACAAGGTGGTGCTGTTCGACAAGGGCAGCGGAATAAGCCTGCGTCACGCCGGCTAAGTACAATCGTCTTTACTGCGCTAGAGCGGGATGCGTTCAAAGTGAACCGTGCATCCCGCTCTATCCATGTGTTTTAGCCGCATTTGTGCGACGCCACGTAATTCCACTTGGCTGCGAAATGCTCGAGTCTTCCCGTCATCCCCCGTACGGGGGATGCGGATGCTCCGATTTGTCGAATAGGCTGATCCTTTGGTCCCAAACGGGCTTTGCAAGCCCAATTTGGAGGCCCAAAATGGAGGGTTGGCTATGGGAAATCTGTTCCGCAGTTTTGCGACGATCCTGCTCGTCGCCGGTATGGGATTGTCGGCGGCGCATCTGGGCGAGGCGCAGGCCGCCAAGAAAGTTGTCGCCGGCGCGAAGGTCGACGCCAAAAAGATCAAGGACCTCAACGGCACGGTCAATCTGTCCACCAGCGACTGCAAGCTGTTGTTGAGCGGCACCGTCGTGGAAGTCTCGGATGGCAGGTGCGGGGCCTCCGGCAAATATTGCAAGAGCAGCGCCGGCTCGGCCTGCATCACCGAGCAATAAGCCGGCCAACGTTTAGCCGGTCTGGCGGATCTCCGCCTGTTCCTCGGCCCGGAAATGGCTGGGCGGCGATCCGATGACCCGTTTGAAGGCGCGGCTGAAGGAGGCGTCGGATTCGTAGCCGAGGCGCGCCGCGACGACGGAAATCTTGAGCCGGTCGCGGACCAGCCATTGCCTCGCCTGGTGCATCCGCACCTGCGTGACGTACTTTGCCGGTGTTTCGCCGACAATGGTTGCGAAGCGCTCGGCGAAACCTGATCGCGAGGCACCCATCATCTTCGCCAGAGCCTCCACCGTCCAGTCGCGGTTCGGTTCAAGATGGATCGCGGCCAGCACCCGGCCGATCTCGCGGTCCCTGACCGCCGCAATCCAACCGGAAGAGTCGCCGCAGCCGCGCTCGACCCATGAGCGGATGACGGTCGCGGCGAGCACATCGGCCAGCCGCGCCAGGATGCCGCCGGAGCCGACGCGCTCCATCGTCACCTCGCGGGCCATCGCTTCCAGCAAATGCGGGATACCTGGCTCATAGGCCTCCAACTCATGTGCGCGCATCACGTCCGGCATCATGCCGAGCAAGGGGTGCAAGCCATCGAGATTGAAATACATGCTGCCGAAAAACAGCAAGGTCCCCGGACGGCAGCCGGGCATGCCGTCATTCGACATGCAATAGACACCCTTGCAGATTTCCTCGACCTCATAGCCGTGGATCGGCGCCGCCTCGATACCCGGCTCGCTCGCCAGTGTGTGGGCTGAGCCGCGCGGCAACAAGGCAGCGTCGCCCGCCTTGAGCTCGACCCATTCACCGGACGGCTGCAGCAACCAGCAGCCTTTGCGGCCGATGAAATGAAACCGTGCCGCCGCCTGAGCCGGAAAATGGATGCCCCAGGGTTCCTTCATCTCGCAACGGCCGTAATCGACGCCTTCGAGGCGCAATCCGCGCAATATGTCTGTCAGCGGATCACCGGTGACGGGGATTTTGGACGAACGGTCAAGCATAATGGTGTTTCTAGCATGGAAACTCCAGACGGTCACTCCTTATGTTGCACTGCAGCCAGATGCTGCGCTGCAACCAGATCGGAGATCCCTCATGACCGAACCCGCGACAGGCGTCATGGACGCCGTTCTCGACCCATCGGAAACCGGCGAACGATCCGAGCCCGCATGGGGGGCGGTGGTCTCCCTGGCGCTCGGAGTCTTTGGCCTGGTGACCGCGGAATTTCTGCCTGCCAGCCTGCTGACGCCGCTTGCGCAGGATCTCGGCATCACCGAAGGCGCCGCCGGGCAGGCGGTAACGGCCACCGCCGTCATTGGCGCGATTGCGGCGCCGACCATGGCTATTGTCACCAAGCGGCTGGACCGCAGGCTGGTCATGTGGGCACTGACGGTGCTGCTTGTGCTGTCAAATCTGGTGGCCGCGTTTGCGTCCTCGCTTCCCGTTCTTCTGATTGCCCGCATCATGCTCGGGATCAGTCTTGGCGGCTTCTGGTCGATGTCGGCAGCCATGGCGATGCGGCTCGTTCCGATGCGGCTGATGCCGCGCGCCATGTCGATCATTCTCACCGGCGTTTCGGTGGCGACGGTCTGCGCGGCTCCGGTCGGCGCCTATGTCGGCGACATCTGGGGCTGGCGGACGGCGTTCATGATCGCCGCCGTGGTCGGTGCGCTGGCGCTGCTGGTGCAGGTGGCTACCATTCCGAAGCTGCCGCCTGCAGGTACGGCAGGTTTTCGCACGCTGCTGGAGGTGATGAAGCGGCCGATGATCAGGGTGGCACTGCTGGTGGTGCTGCTGGTCGCCTCGGGACATTTTGCCGGCTTCACCTATGTCCGCCCGTTTCTCGAGAAGGTCCCCGCGCTGGACATCGAGACGATCTCGCTTGTGCTGCTCGCCTACGGCATTGGTGGCTTCTTCGGCAATTTTGCCGGCGGCTTCATTGCCGAACGCAACCTCAAGGCAGCCGTCAGCCTGGCGCCCCTGCTGATCGCGTTTTCGGCGCTCCTGCTGCTGGTGGTCGGAGGTTCACCCGTCGTGGCTGCAATAGCAGTGGCCAGCTGGGGCTTTGCCTTCGGCGCCGTCCCAGTCGGGCTGCAGACCTGGCTGGTGCGGGCCGCCCCCGATCAGGCGGAAAGCGCCGGTGGGCTCATGGTTATGACGTTCCAGGTCGCCATCGCGTTGGGCGCCGTCTTCGGCGGCCTGCTGGTCGACAATACCGGCGTTGCCACCGCCTTCGCCTATTGCGCGGCGGCGACGTTGCTTGCGGCACTGGCGGCGTTCTTCCTTGGCCCCAAGCCGATCGACGACCCCAAGGCCTAAACGGAACGGCCGTCGAAGTCGAAGACCGGCACGGCGGCGACGTCCAACGCCTCGATGCAATTAATATTGATATAGGCACTTCGCCCGCTCCCTTCGCCGATACCCTCGGCGAAGGGGTGAATGCCGCAGCTGCGGCAGAAGCGGTGGGCGATGACATGGTTGCCGAAGCTGTAGCGGCCGAGATCATCGCCCCAGGCAAGCACCCGCATGCTCTCATGCGGAACTGCCCATAGCAGTGCACCCTTGCGCGAGCAGATCGAGCAATTGCATCGAACGGCTCCGGTCAGCTCGCCTTCGACCTCGAACGCGACCTTGCGGCAGTGGCAGCTGCCTTGGTAGAGCATCGGGCCTTCCTCCTTCGGTTCGACACGTGCAAATCCGACCGTGCCGGGCTATGTCTCCTGCGGCCAGTTTCTGGCTACTACGTTAAGACGTTGCAAGCGCGCGGAGTCCGACACCAAAAAATGCAATCAGCCCGCGATCACCTCGAAGCAATTCTTTCGCCTCTTGCCGCTCGCGTCGACGATGAGAGGGTTTTCGTAAAGCTCTACCCGGAAGCCGCACGGGCGGCGGCGGACGCCACCGATGCGCGGCGAAAAGCCGGCGTCACGCTCGGGCCGCTCGATGGGGCGATCGTCTCGATCAAGGATCTGTTCGATGTCGCCGGCGAGCCGACCACGGCGGGCTCTCTGCTGCTCGCCAACGCAGCGCCGGCGCTGCGGGATGCCATTGTCGTGCAACAGTTGCGCCAGGCCGGTGCAATCATCCTCGGCAAGACCAACATGACCGAGTTCGCCTTTACTGCGATCGGCGTCAATCCACATTATGGCACGCCCGGCAATGCTAGCGATGCCAGCCGTATTCCGGGCGGCTCCTCCTCAGGCGCCGGCGTTTCGGTGGGCGAAGGCACCAGCGAAATCTCCATCGGTTCCGATACCGGTGGTTCGGTGCGCATTCCGGCATCGCTGAATGGCGTCGTCGGTTTCAAGCCGACTGCGCGGCGCGTGCCGCTTGCGGGTGCGTTTCCGCTGTCAGCCACGCTGGACTCGATCGGTCCGCTGGCCCGCACCGTCGCCGAATGTGCGGCGGCCGATGCAGTGATGTCGGGCGAAAACCTGGCGGCACTGTTGCCGCTGCCGCTGGACGGCCTGCGCATCGGTATTGCGCGCGGCGTGCTGTTCGATGATACGCAGGAAGAGGTCGCGACGACGTTCGACCGGTGTCTGCGCAAGATAGAGCTTAGCGGCGCACGGCTTGTGGAGCTGTCGATCGACGACCTGCTTGCCGATCTGCGCGTGGCAACCCAACGCGCGTCGATCGCGGCGATGGAAGGGGCGGAGATCCATGCCGACTGGCTGGCGACGGGAGCGACGAGGCCGGTCGACCCGCGGGTAAGCGGGCCATTGGCGCGCGCCGCCGCCATTCCGGCCACGGTCTATATCAGGGCAATGCGCCGCCGCACGGCGCTGGCCGCCGCGATGGATGACCGGCTGGCGTCGGTCGACGTGCTGGCCCTGCCGACCACACCGGTGACGGCGCCGACGATCGTGTCGATGACCAGCGACGAGGCTCTGTGCAACAGGACGGAAGGCCTTCTGCTGCGCAACACGCAGGTCGCCAACCAGTTCGATCTATCAGCCATCTCGCTTCCGATGCCGGGAATGACGCGTCCGGCCGGCCTGATGCTGGTGGCGCGCAATGACCATGACCACCACCTGCTGCGCATCGCAGCGGGCGTGGAGGGGCTGCTTGCAAATTGATCGGATAGCGCGTGTCAGCGCGACGAGCAGTGGCCGCGTTCGCTGTCCTTGGCGGCGCGTTCGATGCTGGTGGCGACCAGCCAAGGCAGGGTGTACCGCTTGCCGTTGAAGGTCCGGGTGCGGTTCTCGATCGAGCCGACAACAACGACCTTGCCGGCATAGAGCTTGTCTGAAAGATCGAGCGCCTTGTCTTGCTGCGGCAGGCGATCGATGTCGATTGAAACGCCTTTGATGAGCTTCCCAGCAGCGAGGTCGAGTGCGCTATTCGATGGACAGGGTGCCGCCACGCAGCGTATGCCGTTGTCGCAGAACACGTAGCTACCCTGTCCGTTGGCGAAGGCTTGCGCCGTCGCCACGCAGAAGCCGGCGGTCAGCAGGAATTTTGTGACGCTTGCCATGCCGGCACCATCGCCGGCGAATTCGGGAAAATTGGGGCGCTTTCAGAAATCGGCAGGGAACCGCCGCCGGTAGTGCTCGACCACTTCGGGGTTGCGCAGATTGACCGGCAATCTGTTGGCCAGCACCAGCAAGGCTTCGCCAGCCGCGCCGACGCCCATGCGCATCATCGACTGCTCGGTAATCCCAGCCATGTGCGGGGTGACGATGACGTTGTCGAAGCCGAAATAAGGATGGTTGGGCGGTAGCGGTTGTGTAGCAAAAACATCGAGCGCAGCGCCGCCGATGCGGCCCTTCTGCAAGGCCTCGATCAGCGCGTTGTCATCGATCACCGGCCCGCGCGAAACATTGATCAGCAGCGCATCCGGCTTCATCCGCTCAATGCGCTCGCGGCTGATCAGCCCCCGTGTTTCGGGCGTCAGCGGGCAGCACAGAACGATGATGTCGCTCTGCTCGATGAGTGCATCGATCGACAGGAAGCCGACCCTGTCCGGCGCCGGCCGCATGCTGCGCGTCGTCGCCACCACATTCAGATCGAACCCATGGGCGGCGATGTGGCCAACCGCCTGACCGATCGCGCCGAGGCCGACAATGCCGATCGTCTTGCCCGCTAGCTCGCTGGCCACCACCGTGTGTTCGCGGCCCGCCAGCCAGCCCTTCGCACGCAAGTCGCGGTCCGACACACGGAAGCGCCTAAGCAGCGCCAGCGCCGCGAACATCACATATTCGGCGACAGATCGCGCGTTCACCCCCGGCACGTTCGCCACCAGCACGCCGACCGCATTGGCCGCTTCCATCGGTACCATGTCCAGCCCGGCGCCGTGGCGGATCGCGGCCCTGAGCTTCTTCGCGCCTTCGAAAAGCGCCGCAGGCAAGGGAGCGCGAACGATGATGACATCGGCGTCCCTCGCCTCGGCGGCCAGCGTGGCCGCATCGAGGGCGGAAGCAACGACGAGTTCGCCGGCCCCGGTCAGCATGGAAGCGGCACGAGGGTGCAGTCTGTGTGTTGACAGGATCTTGGGCATTTCAGGCCTTTTCGAGCGCAGGGCTTTCCGGTTCCGCCCCACGCCCCTCGATCAGCCCCTTCCAGTAGCTTTCCGCGCCTTGCAGGTGGGCGCTCATCAGCGCCTGGGCGAGATTGCCATCGCGGCGCAGCAGCGCCTCGTAGATCTGGATATGCTCGGCATGGGAGCGCACGCTGCGTTCGGGATCGTTGAAATAGATCGGCAGGCGCAGTTCACCCATCATGTAGTAGACGCTGCAGATATTGTGGAAGACGCTGTTCTTGGTCGCCCGCACGATCTCGAGGTGGAACTCGCGGTCTTCCCGGGGAAGCCCTTCACCGGCGGCGATGCGATCCTCGGAGGCCTTCAGGATCTCGCGCAGCCGCTCGAAATTCTCCTCGGTGGCGCGTGAACAGGCAAGTTCGGCGGCCTTGATCTCGTGGATCTTGCGCAACTCGACCGTCTCGTAGATCTGGACGGGATCGAGCGGCAGGCCGGCGCGGGCGAACAGCGCCATCGCCTCGACGCTCGCCTGCTTCGTATCGATGTAGATCCCGGATTTCGCCCGTCGCTCGACGATGCGCATGGCCTCGAGAATGGCCAGCGCCTCGCGGATCTGGCCGCGGCTGACGCTGAAATGCTCTGCCAGTTCGCGCTCCGACGGCGTGCGGCCCGTCTCCTTGTCCGAATGGGAGAACAGATAGGCGGCGAGTTCCGCGAGAAGGTTCTTTTCTTTCATGTCAGCCGTGTTGCGCGTGCGCCTCCAGGAACCGCTCCGAAATGGTGAATCCCAGCCCGGGTCTATCAGGAATCGCTACCATACCGTCCTTTGCTTCGACAGTCTCTTCGATCAGATCGTGGATCATCGGGTTGGCGCCGAGCGAATATTCGACGGTGAAGCTCGCCGGCGAAGCAGCGCAGACATGCAGCCCGGCAAAGAAGCAGGGCGCGCCGGCCCAAAGATGCGGCGCAAAGCGCAGATTGAAGGCGCTGGCGATGGTGCCGATCTTCATCGCCTCGCTGATGCCACCGCAAAAGGCCGGATCCGGCTGGAATATATCGGCGGATTTGAGCACGGCGAGGTCGCGGAAGGCATAGCGCGTCGCCTCGCTTTCGCCGGTGGCGATCGGGATCGAACCGCAGGCGCGCACCTCGGCCATGCCGGGCTTGTCGTCGGCGATCACCGGCTCCTCGAACCAGGCGAGATCGAGGTCGCCGGCGAGATGGATAAAGCGCTTGGCTTCGGCCACCGTGTAGGTGCCGTGCGCGTCGACCATCAGGTCGATATCGGGACCGAGCGCCTGTCTGGCGGCACGGACGCGAGCGGCCGAGATATGTGGGGCGCCGTCCATGGCGCCGACGCGCATCTTCAGCGCCTTGAAACCGCCCTTGGTGATGTAGGACTGCAGCTGGTCGCCGATGGCTTCCGCAGTGGCCCAGCCGCCGGAAGCATAGGCCGGCATGCGGTCCAGCTTGCGGCCGCCGAGCAGCCGCCAGACCGGAACGCCGAGCGATTTGCCAAGAATGTCCCACAATGCGATGTCGACGGCGCTGATAGCGGCGATGCTCATGCCGCGTCGCGCCAATTGCGGCATGGCGTGGCCGGCGCGAGCGGCGCTGTCGTGGCGCGTGCCATTATAGAGCATCTCCCATATGACGCCGATGTCAGCCGGGTCGCGGCCGACCAGCTGCGGGCCGACCTCGTAGTTCAGCAAATGGACAAGGGCGCCGTAGCTGCCGGCGCTGCCGGCGGCATTCTTGCCCTCGCCCCAGCCGACCAGCCCGTCGTCGGTCTCGATGCGCAGGATGGCGGCGTCGAACGTCGCCACCTGACCGAAGTCGCTGCGGTGCTGCTTCGCGGCTTCGATCGGTATGCGGACCCACCAGGCTTGGACCGTCTTGATGCGCATGTTCATCCTCGGCCCGGCCGCGGTGAGGCGGAAGGGCTTTTCCAAACGGCTCGGCTACTTGATCAGCGGCAGCAGCGTTTCCGCGTTGATGCGCATCTGGTCGGTGTAGAATTTCTCCGTGAGCACGCTGGAGCCGTGGTCCTGAATGAATTTCAGCTGCTCCGGCGAGATGTCGACGGGGTTGCGTTCGACCATGTCGGGATAGGGGGCAGCCGGCGTGCGGTCGACGGGGGCGACGAATTCATTGGTCAGCGCGCCGTCATAGCCGATCTCCTTCAGCGTGCCGACGATCTTCGGCCAGTCGATCTGCCCGAGGCCGGCGGCGAAGCGGTTGTTGTCGGCGACATGGAAGTCGTACAGGCGCTTGCCGACCTGCCGGATGGCGTCGTAGACGTTAAATTCTTCCATGTGGATGTGGTAGGCGTCGAGGCAGACGCCGCATTCGGGACTGACCGCATCGGCCAGCGCCAGTGCCTGGGCGCCGCGGTTGAACAGATAGGTCTCGAAGCGGTTGAGCGGCTCGACCGCGATCTTGACGCCGACCTTCTTGGCGTGGGTGAAGCATTCCCGGGTGGCGTCGACCACCCATTTCCACTCCTCTTCCTCGGTGCCGTCCGGCACCACCTTGCCGACGGTGGCCGGAACCAGCGTGATGATCTCGCCATCAAGTTCGCTGACCATGGTCAGCACGTCCTTGACATACTGCACCGAGCGCTCGCGCTGGCCCTGGTCCTTGGAGGCGAGATTGCGCTCGCCCAGCATCAGCGTCACCGCTCCCCAGCAGCGAATGCCGTACTCGTTCAACAGTGCGCGCGTCTCCTTGGGCTTGTACTGTTCGGGTTCGCCGGAGATCTCGATCGACTCGTAGCCGAATTTCTTGATGCGCTTGAGCGTCGTTTCCAGCGGCTCCGCCCGCATCCAATTGTGCGTCGAAAGATGCATGGTCTATCCTTCCCAGAATCGCCTGTACCAGTTCGCCTGCGGCGCACTCTGCCGAAGCGTGCCGCATGATTCCTCCCCAAGGCGTCCCAGCATTTCTTGGCAAACTGGTTCGACCAATTGGGCCTGATGGGAGGTCTACAGTAATTTCATCTGGACGGCAAGAACTGCTGCCATCAAGCGTTGGCTCCTATCTATGCTATTGATTATACTTAAACATGTGGCCTAACTCGGCATGGTTGCAGGACCGCGGCAGCGCGTCAAATGGCTTGACCAGATTTCGGCATTTGGTAATACCAGAATAGCGGCGCTGAGCGCGCTGTGCAAAGAGACCAAAGACGCTGGCCCTGT
The DNA here is from genome assembly GCF_040321085.1 of Mesorhizobium sp. M0522. Classification (NCBI taxonomy): domain Bacteria; kingdom Pseudomonadati; phylum Pseudomonadota; class Alphaproteobacteria; order Hyphomicrobiales; family Phyllobacteriaceae; genus Mesorhizobium; species Mesorhizobium sp. M0522. The sequence continues at coordinate 31,201 of NZ_JAMYQW010000001.1, read as the reverse complement.
TTTCAATCGGCGCTATGCTTGGTCGTGAAACATAGGGAGATGCCGATGCCGACGACGATGAAGGGGCCTGGTCTGTTCCTGGCGCAGTTTGCGGGCGACGCCGCGCCGTTCAATTCGGTGGCCTCGATCACCAAATGGGCGGCTGGTCTGGGCTACAAGGGCGTGCAGATCCCGACATGGGACGCCCGATTGTTCGATCTCGAGAAGGCAGCCTCCTCCAAGGCCTATTGCGACGAGGTGAAGGGCATCTGCGCCGATGCCGGCGTCGAAATCACCGAACTGTCGACGCATCTGCAGGGGCAACTGGTGGCGGTGCATCCCGCCTATGACGCGCAGTTCGACGGCTTTGCGCCGGCTGCGGTGCACAACAATCCAAAAGCCAGGCAGCAATGGGCGGTCGAACAGATGAAGTTCGCCGCCAAGGCGTCGAAGAATCTCGGGCTCAAGGCGTCGGTGTCGTTTTGCGGCGCGTTGGCCTTCCCATACCTCTACCCATGGCCGCAGCGGCCGGCGGGACTGATCGAGGAAGCATTTGCCGAGCTGGGCAAGCGCTGGAAGCCGATCCTCGACGTCTATGACGAGAACGGCGTCGATGTCGGCTACGAAATCCATCCGGGCGAGGACGTGTTCGACGGCGCGACATTCGAGATGTTCCTCGATGCGGTCGGCGGCCATAAGCGCTGCAACATCAACTACGACCCGTCGCACTTCCTGCTGCAGCAGCTCGATTATCTCGAATTCATCGACATCTACCACGAGCGGATCAAGGCGTTCCACGTCAAGGATGCCGAATTCAATCCGACCGGGCGGCAAGGCGTCTATTCCGGCTACCAGAGCTGGACCAACCGCGCCGGGCGTTTCCGCTCGCTCGGCGACGGGCAGGTGGATTTCGGCGGCATCTTCTCCAAGCTCACCCAATACAATTACGATTCATGGGCGGTGCTGGAATGGGAATGCTGCCTCAAGCACCCGGAGGATGGTGCTGCCGAAGGCGCCCCCTTCATCCAGCACCACATCATCAGGGTGACGGAAAAAGCATTCGACGATTTCGCCGGCGGCACGACCGATAAAAAGGTGCTGCGCGGCATGATGGGGATCTAGCACAGATATCCCTCCCGAGGGGAGGGTGGCCCGGAGGGCCGGGTGGGGTCGGTCCATGCCGAGCTTCACGCCCGGCGACCACCCCGTGCTACGCGTCGACCCTCCCCTCAAGGGGGAGGGGTATCTCAGATAACGAGGGAGAAAATCATGGTTGGCGCATCGAAGACGGAAACGGGAGGCGGTCCGATCCGCTACGGCATGGTTGGCGGCGGACAAGGCGCCTTTATCGGCGCGGTGCACCGCATCGCGGCGCGCATGGATAACGAGTTCGTGCTGGTTGCCGGCGCCTTGTCGTCGAATCCGGAGCGCGCCAAGGCCTCGGCGGCCGAGCTTGGGCTCGATCCGGCACGCAGCTACGGCTCCTATGCCGAGATGGCCAAGGCCGAGGCCAAGCGGCCGGACGGCATCGAGGTGGTGGCCATCGTCACGCCGAACAATGTGCACGTGCCGGCCGCCAAGGCTTTTCTCGAGGCCGGCATCCACGTCATCTGCGACAAGCCGCTGGCGACGACGCTGGCCGAGGCAAAGAGGCTGGCGGCGCTGGTCGAAAAGACCGGCAAGGTGTTTGTGCTGACGCATAACTACACCGCCTATCCGATGGTGCGGCAGGCACGCGAGATGGTGGCCAAAGGACAGCTCGGCGACATCCGCATCGTGCAGTCGGAATATCCGCAGGACTGGCTGACCGAAGACCTGGCCGCCACCGGCCAGAAACAGGCAGCGTGGCGCTCCGACCCGAAGCAGGCGGGTGCCGGCGGTGCACTGGGCGATATCGGCACGCATGCCTACAACCTTGCCCGTTTCGTCTCCGGGCTGGAGCTCGATTCGTTGTCGGCCGACCTCGATGCCTTCGTGCCGGGGAGGCTGCTCGACGACAACATCAATGTGCTGCTGCGCTTCAAGCCGGTCGGCGGGTCGCACCCCGCCAAGGGCATGATCTGGGCAAGCCAGGTGGCGCCCGGCCACGAGAACGGGTTGAAATTGCGCATCTACGGCTCGAAGGGCGGGCTCGAATGGGTGCAGGCCGATCCGAACTATCTCTGGTACACGCCGTTCGGCCAGCCGAAGCAGTTGATCACCCGAAACGGCGCGGGAGCGTTGCCCGTCGCCGGGCGCGTCAGCCGCGTTCCGCCAGGCCATCCGGAAGGCTATCTCGAAGGTTTCGCCAACATCTACCAGGAAGCCGCGCGGGCCATTCGTGCGGCGCGCCGGAAGGGCGGCAAGCCGGCTAAGGATGTCGTTTTCCCAACTGTGCAAGACGGCGTCGAAGGCATGGCCTTCATCGAGGCCTGCGTGAAATCGGCGAAGAAGAATGGAGCGTGGACGAAACTTTAATCACTGCGTCCAGTTAACGGGAAGTCCCCCTCACCCGGACTGCCGGCCGAATTGCAAGGGCAATTCGGGGCATTCCGATCTCTCCCCGAGGGGAGAGGAGATCGCCTGCGTTGGCGTCTGCATCTTCTCCCCAGCGGGGAGAAGGTGGCCGCGAAGTGGCCGGATGAGGGGCTTGTGGCGAAGTCGCCGGAGGAGCAAGCCCGGCCGTCAAAGGGGAGGGGCGTCGATGAAAATCGGCATGTGCATGTTGTTGTGGACGACCAGTGTCACGAAAAAACACGAGCCGTTGTTGAGGGATATCAAGGCGACCGGCTTCGACGGCGTCGAGATACCGGTCTTCTCCGGCACGCCGGACGACTACAGGAAACTCGGCGAGCTGCTCGACCGTATCGGGCTGCAACGCACCGCCGTCTCGGCGATGGGCGATCCGGCGATGAACCTGATCTCGCCGGATGCCTCGAGGCGCAAGGCCGGGATCGACTACATGAAATCGGCGATCGACTGCGCTCAGGCGCTTGGCGCGAACACGTTGAGCGGCCCGCTGCATTCCACACTCGGGGCCTTCTCCGGCAGCGGGCCGACGGCGGCCGAGAAAAAACGTTCGATCGCCTCGCAACGCGCCATTGGCGACCATGCCGGCAACAAGAGCATCACCATCGGGCTGGAGGCGCTCAACCGCTTCGAATGCTATCTGCTCAACACGATGGACGATTTGTCGGAGCATATCGACGCGATCGACCGGCCGCACATCAAGGCGATGTACGACACCTTCCACGCCAACATCGAAGAGACCGACCCGATCGGCGCCTATACGCGCAACCGCAAGAACATCGTCCATATCCATATTTCGGAGAACGATCGCGGCGTGCCGGGCCGCGGCCACGTCCCCTGGAAGGAGACGTTCTCCGCCATTCGCAAGAGCGGCTACGACGATTGGCTGACGATCGAGGCGTTCGGGCGTTCGCTGAAGGATTTGGCCGCGGCCACCAAGGTGTGGCGCGACTTTTCCGAAGGCCCGGAAGCTGTTTACCGCGACGGCTACAGGCATATCAGGAATGGATGGAGGAAGGCGCCCTAACCGCACGTCTGCGCAACGCCCCCGTCAGCCCTGGCCGGCCTGGATCCGGTTGTAGTCGTGGATCGTCCTGCTCAAGCGGCGGCGCAGGAAATTGGAAATGTTGTCGAAGATGAAAACGACGAGCAGGACCAAGAGCACCATGTAGAAGACATTGGCCCAGTTGGAATTGGTGCGCATCGCCTCCCAGAGCTTCAGGCCGATGCCACCGGCACCGACGGCGCCGATGATCGTCGCGCCCCTGGTGTTGGATTCCCACTGATAGAGTGTCTGGCTGATGAAGACCGGGATCACTTCCGGCAGCACGCCATAGCGCTGCACCAGCAAGCCGTTGGCGCCGGTCGACTGGACGCCCTCGCGTGGCTTGTCGTCGATGTTCTCGAGGCCTTCCGAATAGACTTTGCCGAGCGTGCCGATCTCGGTGAAGAAAATCGCGGCGCTGCCGGCAAGCGGGCCCGGGCCGAAGGCGCGGGTGAAGAACAGCGCCCAGATCAGCATGTCGACCGAACGCATGAAATCGAAGAACCGCTTTAGCACCTGGCTAAGCAGGCCGCTCGGGGTGATGTTGCGGGCGGCGAAGAAGGCGAGCGGGAAGGCAACGATGCCGCCGAGCAAGGTGCCGAGAAACGCCATGACGATGGTCTGGAACAGCTTCGTCCAGACGTCGCCATGCTGCCATTGGGCGTTGTTCCAGATATTGTCGGCGGCCAGCGCAATGTTCGATGTGCCCGGCTTGATCTCGGGTCCGGACACCAGCAACGAGACCACCTCGCCGGGCGACTTGCCGAAGAAGGGCGAGCGTGTGTCGAAGACGAAATTCGCCCAGCCGAGGAAGCGCTTGCGGACCTTGACGCGATCGACGGTTATACGGACCTCGCCGGCAAAGCCCATCCTGGCGACGATCTCATCGTCATGCGCGGTGATCCACTCCGGCACCGGGCCGGATATTACCGGTTTGCCGTTGGTCAACGACACCGGCACCGCCTGGCCATTGGCGACAAGCGTCGCTTCGGCCTTGTCGAAGGTGACCGATTTGGCCCGGCCGTCGATCAGGACGGTGTAGGAGCCGTTGGCGTTGGTGATGACCCAATCGGGATGCGGGTCTTCGCCGAGCGCCGAAAATCGCGGGTATCTGGGTGTGATCTGAGGCTGGTCGAGACGGAATTCCGGCTGCAGATCGTAGCTGATCCATTGCGTCAGGAAGAGCGGCAGGCGCTCCCAGTGCGATTCCCTCAGTACTTGCGGCAGGCTGAAGAACCACAAGGCGTAGAGGAGATAGAGCAGGATGCCGGTGAACAGGACCAGCGGGCCGAAGCGTTTGTACAAGGGCCGCCGGAACACTTGGGGAAAGCGCTCCTCGATCGACCGCATCTCATCGGCGGTCATTGCGGCCATGGGCAGTCTTCTTGTTGATTTGCCATGATCTTTTCCAAAAACCGGAATCCACTTGTTGGGATCATGGTCAGGCACCCATCATGAATGCCTGCTCGCCGACGAGCTTGCGGCGTAGCCAGGCGGAAAACTGGTCGACGAGGAAGATCGTCGTGAACAGCAGCAGCACCAATGCCAGCGTCTTGGCGCCGAAGCCGCGCGAGATGGAGAGCTTCAGTTCCTCGCCGATGCCGCCACCGCCGACCGCGCCGATAATGGTCGAGATACGCACATTGATCTCGATCCTGAGCAGCGTGTAGGACATGAAATTGGGCAGCACTTGCGGCAGGCCGGCAAAGCGCACGCGCTCGAACCAGTTGGCGCCGACCGCGCGCAGGCCTTCTTCGGCGCGCATGTCGATGTTTTCGTTGATCTCGTAGAAGAGCTTGCCGAGGGCGCCGATGGAATGCAGGCCGATGGCGATGATGGCTGCGACCGGGCCGGTCGAGAGGATGGCTGCGAACAGGCCGGCAACGACGATCTCGGGGAAGGCGCGAAGCAGTTCCATGAAGCGCTTGACGACGAGCCTGAGCACCGGACTGGGCGTCAAGTTGCGCGCGGCGATGAAGGAAAAGGGCACCGTAAAGACAAAGCCGATGAAAGTGGAAACCAGCGCCACGTTAAGCGTGGTGAGCATCAGCTCGAAATATTCGGGTAGATAAAAGCCGCCCCAGAGATAGACGCGGCCAAGCGGGAAGTTGAACTCTTGGCTGCCCTTGTCGTGCGGCGATGCGATGTCGAACAGCGCCCGCCAGACGTCGTTCCAGTCCTTGGGAACAAGCCAACTAAGGAAATCCAGTATGTGCGGCAGCCGATCGAAGAAATGTCCGGCATTGGCCTCGTCGGCGAACCACATGGCTGTGCACATGGCGACAAGCAGTGAGCCGATGCCGAGCGCCGTGTAGAACCGGCGCAAGGACGTCTGGCGTCGCCAGGCGTCTGCTGCCTGCCGGACCGCGTCTGAACGAATTGTAGCGGCGAAGGTCATACGGGGTCACGAGCGGACACGCAAAAAGGGCGGCGACCGCATCGGCCCGAAAGTTGACTTTCGGAAAGCACGATGCGGCATCTAAGTGTTAGAGCGTACTTTGTGCGTCCAAGTGGACGCACGTCGCTCTAATGGACGCCGCCCTTTCCGCAATTGTCGTCAGCCGCCGATCGCGGCTTTGCGGGCTTCGACGATGACGCTGTAGAAGTCCGGCTTCACCGGAACGTAGCCGGTGAAATCGCCGCCTTCGATGGCCTCGAAGCAAGGCTTGTCCTTGGCCGGCAGGCTGGTGAAGAAGTTGGCGAGCTTGGCGCTCATATCGCCGCCGAGTGCGGTGCGCACGACCAGCGGGCCGTTCGGGATCAAGCCGGAGCGCCAGACTTCGACGAAATCATTGGGGTCCACGGCGCCCTTGGCGACTTCCTTGTGGAAGGTGCCGGAGGTGTAGCCGTTCTTGAAGTCGCCGATGCCCGAGGAATCGTCAACCGCAACATCGACCTTGCCGTCGCGAACCGCGAGAAGGTTGTTCTCGTGGCCGCCATTGAACTGGGTCGAGGCGAAGAAGGTTTCGTTCGAAGCGCCGGTGTCCTTCGGGATCTGGGTCAGCGGGATCAGGTAGCCGGAGGTCGAATCCGGGTCGGCATAGCCGAGCTTCTTGCCCTTGGCCGACTTGATGTCGGTGATGCCGGACGACTTCAGCGCAAGGCCGATCGAATAATAGCCGGTCGCGCCGTCGGTCTGCTGGGTGGTGAGGATCGGGGTCACGGCGTTCGGATCCTTGAGGTAGACGCTGGCATAGCCCGACGCGCCAAGCTCTGCGAAATCGAGCGTGCCGCCGAGCAGGCCCTGGATAACGCCGTCATAGTCGGCGGCCGGGAACAGCGAGACCTTCTCGAAGCCGAATTCGGACTTCAGGTGATCGGCGAGGCACTGAAAGTTGCGCAGCCGGTCCGCTTCGTTTTCACCGCCAAGGATGCCGATGCGGAATTCCTTGATATCCTGGGCGTGAGCGGCGCTTGCCGCGATAGCGAGCAATGAAACGGCGCCAAAAACCATCTTCCTGAACATTATCTCTCTCCTGTTGGTCCCGGCCTCGCGCCGGTAGCGTACGAATTTTTTGACAGGTGCCTTTGACGCGGGCGGGCGATCAGGCCGTTCTCAATATCCCGGGAATGCGGGCTCGAGCGGTCCGGCGGATGCAGCGATTTTCTGTTTGATGGCGACACTGGTGGAGGTGATGGCCTCGGAGATTTCGCCGCCATTGCTGTCGGCGCCGTAGACCATGCGCACGGCCTCGCGGTTGAGGGCTTCGGGCGGGCCGTCGAAGACGACCTTGCCGGCGGCCATGCCGATGATGCGGTTGCAGTAGGTGCGGGCCGTATCCAGCGTATGCAGATTTGTGATGACGGTGATGCCCTCGCGCAAATTGATGTCCTGCAGCGAATCCATCACCACCTTGGCGTTGAGCGGATCGAGCGAGGCAATCGGCTCATCCGCCAGCAACACCTTCGGCTGCTGCATCATGGCGCGCGCAATCGCAACGCGCTGCTGCTGGCCGCCGGAAAGCGTGCCGGCCGGCTGCAGGGCGGTGCGGGCGATGTCGAGGCGCTCGAGGGCTGCAACCGCCTCGGCGCATTCACCGCGGGAGAACATGCCAAACAGGTTGGACAGCGTCGAGCGGTGGTTGAGCCGGCCGAGCAGCACATTGGTCAGCACATCGAGGCGCGGCACGAGATTGAACTGCTGGAAGATCATGGCGCAGTCGCGCTGCCATCGCCGGAGCGGCGAGCCGCGCAACCCGGAGACCTCGACGCCGTTGAACAGGATGGATCCCTGGCTGGGATCGATGAGGCGGTTAATCATGCGCAGCAGCGTCGATTTGCCGGCGCCGGAGCGGCCAATGATGCCGACCATCTGGCCTTGCGGAATCGCGATGTGAACATTGCTGACGGCGGTGTTCTTGCCGAACCGGCGGGTGACGCCGCGGATTTCGAGCGTAGCTGACATGGTGCAGGCTCCAGTCCAATCGCAATTGAAGGTCTGTTTACCCTGGCTAGCGCAGCCGCGTGAACCTGCAGTGTCGGAACGATGTCAGTTTTGTTACTGCCCACAGCCTGGAGCGGGGCGGGATCAACTCGGCGCGAGAAGCTCGAATGGTGAATGGTGAATGGTGAATAGTGAATAGTGAATAGTGAATGGTGGCAAGAGAGGCTTCCCTAAGCCTCGAAACCTATCCGTCCCGCCATTCACTATTCACCATTCACCGTTCACGATCCCTTAGCCGCCATATTTCTCCAGAAACGCCTCCGCCGACAATTCCCGAAAATCGTCGAGCGCGGCGCGCAGCCTTGCATGGTCCCAGTCCCACCAGGCGAGCGCCTGGTAGCGCTCCGCGGTGCGGCGGTCGAAGCGTTCGCGGATCGGCTTGGCCGGTACGCCGGCGACGATGGTGTAGGGCGCGACGTCCTTCGACACCACCGCACCGGCACCGACCGCCGCGCCATCGCCGACGGTGACGCCCGGCAGGATGGTCGAGCCGTGGCCGAGCCAGGTGTCGTGGCCGATGGTGACGCGTTTGGCGCGGCGCTTGGCGAAGAATTCGCTCTCGTGCTCGGCGTCGTCCCAATAATCCGAGGCGCGATAGGTGAAATGGTGCAGCGTCGGCCGCCAGGTCGGATGGTTGGTAGCGTTGATGCGCACGCTTGCGGCGATGTTGGCGAATTTGCCGATCGTTGCGCACCAGACGCCGCAGTCCTGCATCACGTAGGAATAGTCGCCGAGCGTGCTTTCGGAAACCCGGCAGCGCTCGGCGATCTCGGTCCAGCGGCCAAGCGTCGAGTTCTCGACTTCCGCCGTCTCGTGCATCAGCGGCGCCTCCGACAGTTTCCTGGTCATGCGGCGATTTTCCCGGCGGCGAAGGCGGTCACGTCGATGACGCGGTCGGCGACCGCCTCACGCACGTCGTGATCGTGGAAGATGCCGAGCAAAGCGACGCCCGCTGCCTTCTTGGCGGCGATCAGGGAAATCACCACATCGCGGTTCCTGGCGTCGAGCGAAGCGGTCGGCTCGTCGAGCAGCAGGATCGGGTGCTCGGTGATGAAACCGCGCGCGATGTTGACGCGCTGCTGTTCGCCGCCGGAGAACGTCGCCGGCGGCAGCGCCCAGAGCTTCTCCGGCAGGTTGAGCCGCGCCAGCAAGGCGCGTGCCTTGCCGTGCGCGACCTCGCGCTCCTCGCCGCGCTCGACCAGCGGTTCGGCCACGACGTCGAGCGCAGAGACACGCGGCACGGTGCGCAGGAACTGGCTGACATAGCCGATGGTAAGCCGGCGCACGGCAAGCACGGTGCGCGGGCTGGCCGAGGCGAGATCGATGAGCCCGCCCTCGTGCTGGACGATGATCTGGCCTTCATCGGCGGCATAATTTCCGTAGAGCATTTTCAGGATCGAGCTCTTGCCGGCGCCGGACGGGCCGCCGAGCACGGCGCATTCGCCGGCCCTGATCGCGAACGAGACACCGGCGACCACCGGCAGTTTGATGCCGTCGCGCAGATGCATAGTGAAGCTCTTCGCGACATCGGAGACAACGAGCGGGGTTGCCATCAGAGGGTTCTCCAATCGTCATTCGTCTGCGGGCCAACACCCCCCTCTGGCCTGCCGGCCATCTCCCCCTCAGGGGGGGAGATTGGCTGTCGCATTCGGTTTCGCCATTCTCCTGTGTCGCAGAACGGGCGGGACATAAAAGCTGCTGATCTCCCCCCTTGAGGGGGAGATGGCCGGAAGGCCGGAGGGGGGTACGCCGGAGCAATCATCGTCACACCTGCAGAATCGAGGAGACAAGCAACTGGGTATAAGGCGCGCGCGGATCGTCGAGGACGCGGTCGGTGAGGCCGCTTTCGACGACGCGGCCGTCCTTCATCACCATCATGCGCTGCGACAACAGCCGCGCCACGGCGAGATCGTGGGTGACGACGATGGCGGCCAGGCCGAGATCGGTGACCAGGCCGCGCAACAGATCGAGCAGGCGCGCCTGCACCGAGACGTCGAGGCCGCCGGTTGGCTCGTCCATGAACACCAGCCGCGGCCCGGTGACGAGGTTGCGGGCGATCTGCAGGCGCTGGCGCATGCCTCCGGAAAAGGCGCGCGGCTCGTCGTCGATGCGGTCTTCGTCGATCTCGACACGAGACAACCAGTCGACCGCCGTTGCGCGGATCCTGCCATAGTGACGGTCGCCGACCGCCATCAGCCGCTCGCCGACATTGGCGCCGGCCGACACCGTCATGCGCAGCCCGTCGGCCGGGTTCTGATGGACAAAACCCCAATCGGTGCGCATCAGGAAGCGGCGCTCGGCCTCGCTCATGCGGTAGAGTTCGCGAAACTGGCCGTCGCGCATCCGGTAGCTGGCGGTGCCGGAGCTGGGCAGCAGTCGAGTTGACAGGCAGTTGAGCAAAGTCGTCTTGCCGGAACCGGATTCGCCGACCACCGCCAGCACTTCGCCCGGCCAGAGGTCAAAAGTGACGTTCTCGCAGCCGACGCGCGAGCCGTAGAATTTGGACAGCGCCGAAACGCGCAGCAGCGGTTCGTCGGTCATTGCGCCGGCTCCGTTTTTCCTGGGGCAAGATGGGTCTCGGGCGCGAGATGGCCGCGGTGGCCGTCAGCGCGCCGCTTCTCGCAATGATCGGTATCGGAGCAGACGAACATGTGGCCGCCGTGGTCGTCGAGGATGACCTCGTCGAGATAGACGTTCTCGGCCGCGCACAGCGCGCAGGGCTGGTCGAAGGTCTGCACCTCGAACGGATGGTCCTCGAAATCGAGGCTGACCACATCGGTGAAGGGCGGCAGCGCGTAGATGCGCTTTTCGCGGCCGGCGCCGAACAATTGCAAAGCCGGCGAACGGTGCATCTTCGGATTGTCGAATTTCGGCGTCGGCGAGGGATCCATCACATAGCGGCCCTCAACCTTGACCGGGTAGGCGTAGGTGGTGGCGATGCGGCCGTGCCTGGCGATGTCCTCGTAGAGCTTCACATGCATAAGGCCGTATTCCTCCAGCGCATGCATTTTGCGCGTCTCCGTTTCCCGCGGCTCGAGGAAGCGCAGCGGCTCGGGGATCGGCACCTGGTAGACCAGCACCTGACCGGCACTCAGCGGATATTCAGGGATGCGGTGGCGCGTCTGGATGATGGTCGCCGTCGCCGTCTCGGTGGTGACCGCGACATTGGCGACCTTCTTGAAGAAGGTGCGGATCGAGACGGCATTGGTGGTGTCGTCGGCGCCCTGGTCAATGACCTTGAGCACATCGTCCGGGCCAATGATCGAAGCGGTGACCTGGACGCCGCCGGTGCCCCAACCATAGGGCATCGGCATTTCGCGCGAGGCGAACGGCACCTGATAGCCAGGAATGGCGATGCCCTTGAGGATCGCCCGACGGATCATCCGCTTGGTCTGTTCGTCAAGATAGGCGAAGTTGTAGGTGGCGATGTCCGCTGGTTGTGCACTCATTCCGCTGCCTCCCTCTTTTCTTCGGCCTTGCCGGCATTTTCGCGGGCATCATGCTCGGCGCGCATGCGGCGCACGAGGTCGAGTTCGGCCTGGAAGTCGACATAATGCGGCAGCTTCAGGTGCTCGACGAAGCCGGTCGCCTGGACATTGTCGGAATGCGAGATGACGAACTCCTCATCTTGCGCTGCGGCGATGACATCCTCACCCAACTCCGAGGCGCGCAGCGCGCGGTCGCATAGCGCCATGGCCATGGCCTTGCGCTCGCTCTGGCCGAAGACGAGGCCATAGCCGCGGGTGAATTGCGGCGGCGCCTTTGCCGAGCCCTTGAACTGGTTGACCATCTGGCATTCGGTGACGCGGATGCTGCCGAGCGGCACGGCAAAGGGCAGTTCCGGCACGTCCAGTTCCAGTTCGACCTCGCCGATGCGAACTTCGCCGACGAAGGGATGGTTGCGCGCATAGCCGCGTTGGGTGGAATAGCCGAGCGCCAGCAGAAACCCCTCGTCGCCGCGCGACAGCGCCTGCAGGCGGATGTCGCGCGCCATCGGGAATTCGAGCGGCTCGCGGGTGATGTCGCCGGGGGTATGATCCCCAGGCATGTCGCCGTCGGGCTCGATCAGGCCTTCGCGGGCGAGGATGGCCGAGACGCGCGGCATGGCTTCCGCCTCGCCTGCACGCTGCTCCGGCTCGGCGACATCGCCGCCGGCGGCAAGTTCGGGATCGAGCAGCCGGTGGGTGTAGTCGAAAGTCGGGCCGAGCAACTGGCCGCCGGGCAGGTCCTTGTAGGTGGCCGACACCCGCCGCTCGACCAGCATCGTGCTGGTGTCGATCGCCCTTGTGTAGCCGAAACGCGGCAGCGTCGTGCGATAGGCGCGAACCAGGAAAATCGCCTCGATCATGTCGCCGCGCGCCTGGACGATGGCGAGTGCCGCCAGTTCCCTGTCGTAGAGCGAACCTTCGCTCATCACCCGGTCGACGCCGAGCGCCAGCTGCTCGACGATCTGGTCTAGACGAAGTGCCGGCACCGAACGGTCGCCGCGCCGGCGGTCGGCGAGCAATTTGTGAGCATTGCGAATGGCCGTCTCGCCACCCTTTACCGCCACATACATGCTACGCCTCCATGATCTTGATGCGCGTCGTGCGCGGCAGGCAGGCAATTGCGTCGAACGTGGCGAGGATGATATCGACGCCACGCGGAAAACGCTGGTTGTTCTGCTTCCATTGCTCGACGAAATGGCGCGGCATTTGCGCCGGCGCGATCGTCGCCGTCTTCTCGATGCCCGGGCCTTCGAGCAGCAGCGCAGCGCCGGAGACGAGATCGCCGACCTCGAGGATCAGCGTCGTCGAACGATCGGGATAATCCTGGGTGCCTTGCGAAAACCCGTCTAGCGCCATCATCTCGGCCGGCGTGGCGATCAGCGCGAAATGCGCGTCGGCCGGGGTGTTGGCCAGCGGCGCGCCGGTATGGAAGCCAAGCCAGGATTTCACCGCCGACACCTGCAAAGCCGGGTCGAGCCAGAGCGGCGTGTCGTTGTCGCACAGCGCCAGCGCAACGGCGCCGGCGGTGGCCGACAGCGGCGCCGGTGGGTGGGCAAGGGCCGGCAAGGGCTGGACGCTGCCCGGCCGCGCCATCGCGTCCATCACGGCACGGAATACGGTCTGGGCATTGAATACCGGATCGGCGAAGCCGCCTTCAATGGATTGAGTGGCGATATCCATCAGTCTTCTCCGCGCACCATGGTGAAGAAATCGACCTTGGTCGCCGCCGTCTCGGCGCGGCGCTGTTCACGCGCCTTGGCCAGTGCCGCCTGCAAGGGCGCAACGATCCTGGTCTCGACCTCGTTGCGGTGGGCAGGATCCTGCCAGAGCGCGTCGGCGATTGCAGCCAGCCTTGCCTTCTGCTTGTCGCGACCAAGCGCGTAGCAGTGGCCGACATGGCCGGACGCAAGCCGCACCGTGGCACGGGTGACCGTCGCCTCGCCGACATTGAAGGGCGCGCCGCCGCCGCCGATGCGGCCGCGTACCGTAACCAGGCCGGTTTCGGGGCCACGCAGAAGTTCCGCTTCGCAAGGCAGGCCGGCTTCGTCCCAGAGGCGGACGATGTCGTCGCCGGCCGATTGCGCCAGCGTCGCCATCACGGCCTTGCGCTCGGCCTGCTCTCGCGCTTCCCGTCCTCGCATGGCCGGTGCTCCTCGTCTGCGTTCATTTGTCTATTGATATAGACAACTATACAAATTATATCCATTATCTAGCGCGTGTCCATGACGGGCACGTGACACGGGCCAAAAGATCGGCGCGAGGAATTGGGGCGGGAGATGATCGGACAAGCCAACAGCATCGAGCGGCGCAGCGGTGTCGCGCTGTGGCGGCAGATCGCCGACCAGATCCTGCATTCGATCGCCGCCGGCGATTTTCCCGAGAATGCCGCGCTGCCGCCGGAGATCGCGTTGGCCGGACGCTATGGCGTCAACCGCCACACGGTGCGTAGCGCTATCGCAGCGCTGGTGCAGGAGGGTGTGCTCAGGGCGGAGCAGGGGCGCGGCACCTTCGTGCTGTCGCGCAAGCGGCTGTCTTATCCGATCGGCGCCCGCACCCGCTTTTCCGAGGGATTGCAAGGACAGGCGTCCGAGCGGCATATCACCTTGCTCGCGTCATCGATCGAGCCGGCCAACCGTCGTGTCGCAGAGGGCTTAGGCCTGGCGACGGGGGCCGATGTGATACGCCTGGAAACGCGCGGCGAAGCCGATGGAATGCCGGTGTCTCGCGCGGCCGGCTGGTTCGATGCCAGGCGCTTTGCCGGCATCGATGCCGCCATGGCGGAAACCGGTTCGATCACCGCATCGCTGGCACGTTTCGGCATCGACGACTACCTCAGGCAATCGACCGTGCTGTCGGCGCGCCATGCCGATGCCGCCGACCTTGCGGACCTCGAGCTACAGCCCGGCGCCATCGTGCTGGTGACGGTCGCCGTCAACGTCACGCCCGACGGTCAGCCGATACAGTTTTCGGAGTCGCGCTTCCCGGCCGAGCGGATCGAGCTCAAACTGTCGGCGCTCTGAGATGCGGCAGCCCTGGCATCATCCGACTTGAATGACGGCCTTGATCAGGCCGGACTTCTCATGCGCCCAGCGGGCGAGGTCACGCGGCGTCTCGCCAAGCGTGGTGCGGTGGGTGACCAGCTTTGCCAGCGGCAGCGCGCCGTTGCGGATCGAGGCGGCGACATGGTCGAAATCGGCACGCAGGGCGTTGCGGCTGCCGATCAGCATCATCTCGCGCTTGTGGAATTCGGGATCGGAAAAGGCGATGTCGTCCTTGACGACGCTAACCAGGACCAGCGCCCCGCCGTGCGCGACATGGGCGAAGGCCGACTGCACCGACCGGGTGTTGCCGGTGGCATCGAAAACCACGTCGAAGCCGTCGCCGCCGGTTGCTTCCCGCACCAGGTCGGCAGCAGCGCCCCGCGAGCCGTCGAGGGTCGCGAAGCCGAGTTCGCTTTCGGCAAAGCCAAGCCGTTCAGCGCTCATGTCGAGCAGCGTCACATCGAGCCCGGCGATGCGGGCGAACAGCGCCGTGCCGAGCCCGATCGGGCCGGCGCCGATGACCAGCGTGCGCGCACCTGGATCAGCGAGCGAGCGCCGCACGGCATGGGCGCCGATCGCCAGGAATTCGACGGCGGCAGCATCGGCCAGCGACAAGCCGTTTGCCGGATAAAGATTTTGCGCCGGCACCAGGATCTGCTCGCACATGGCGCCGTCGCGGTGGACGCCGAGCACCTCGATCATGACACAGCAATTCGGCTTGCCTTGCCGGCAGGCGATGCATTTGCCGCAGGCGAGATAGGGATTGACGACCACCGCTTCGCCGACGGCGAGATCGACGTCCTCGCCAACCTCGATCACGGTGCCGGAAACCTCGTGGCCCATGATGCGGGGATAGGCGAGGAACGGGTGCTTGCCTTCGAAGATGTGATAGTCGGTGCCGCAGATGCCGACATGGCTGACGGCGACCAGCGCCCAGCCGGCGGGGGGCGCGCCAGGCGCCGGACGATCTTCGAGGACAAGTTCGCCGGGCGAGCGGCAGACGACGGCTTTCATGCTTCAATCCAGTCGGTTCATGGCACCGCCGGCCCTGCTGTCGCGAGGCCGGCGGTCGTTGGGAGGCAGTCTATTTGCCGCGGCGGCGCAGCCCGTCGAAATAGACGATGACGATGATCAGCACGCCGGTGATGATGCGCTGCCAGAAGGCGTTGACGTTGAGCAGATTGGCGCCGTTGTTGATGGTGGCAAGGATGAAGGCGCCGAGCAGCGGTCCGTGCACGGAGCCGACAGCGCCGAACAGCGAGGTGCCGCCGATCACCGAGGAGGCGATCGCCTGCAATTCCCAGCCCTCGGCCTGCGTCGGATTGCCGATGCCGATGCGCGAGGCAAGCAGCACGCCGACGAAGGCCGCACACAGGCCCGACAGCGTGTAGGCCATGTAGATGGTGCGCTGGACGTTGACGCCTGACAGGCGCGACGCCTCGGCGTTGGAGCCGACCGAGAACAGATAGCGGCCCCAGCGGCTGTGGTGCAGGAAGATGTAGGCTGGGATGCCGACCAGGATCACCATCCAGAACAGATTGGGGACGCCGGCGAAGGAACTGCGCGAGAACGTCTGGAAGGCGTCGTTGTTGATCGAGATCGAGTTGCCATTGGTCATCAACAGACCGATGCCGCGCAGCGAGGTCAGCGTTGCCAGGGTGATGATGAAGGGCGGCAGGCCCATCTTGACGATGCCGAACCCATGGAACATGCCTATGGCGACGCCGACCAGCAAGGTGATCAGGATGGCGAGGAAAACCGGTGTGCCGGCGTTGATCAGCATCGCGACGATGACGGTGGCGAAGCCGACCACGGCGCCGACGGAAAGGTCGATGCCGCCGGTGATGATGACGAAGGTCTGGCCGACCGCCAGGATGGCGATCATCGACCCTTGCCGCAACAGGTTGGAGATGTTGTTGGCGGAGGCGAAGCTCGGCGTCGCCACCGACAGGATGATCCATAAAAGAACCAGCAGCGCCAGCAGTGTCAGTCCGAACAGGGCGTTGTAGTTGCGTTTCGGCCTTTCGGCAGCGATCGCCTCGGTGCTCATATCTTCCCTCCCGGTCTTTCTTGTTTCTCGGCCAGCGCCTGGGTGAGGATCTCCTCGTGATCAGCGGTACGAAAGCCGTGCGTGGCCACCAGCTTGCCGCGCCGGAACACGTGCAGCGTGTCCGCGAGTTCATAGACCTCGGGCAGGTAGGACGAGATCAGGATGATGCCGGCTCCCTTGGACAACAGCGCGCCGAACAGGCGGTAGATCTCGGCCTTGGTGCCGACGTCGACGCCGACAGTCGGCTCGTCGAAGATGAATAGCTTGGCGCCATGGGCGAGCCATTTGCCGATGACGATCTTCTGCTGGTTACCGCCGGACAGGCTGGAGGCCAGCGCGCCGCGCGTCGGCGTCTTGATGCGCAGGTCGGCGATCTGGCGATCGGCTTGCGCCTTTTCCTGCGCGCGGGAGATCAGCAGATTGCTCGAGATGCGCTTGTAGATCGGCAGATTGAGGTTGAGTCCGACCGGCAGGTTGAGGCAGAGGCCCTGGTCGCGGCGGCTTTCCGGGGCCAGCGCCATGCCGAGCCTGATCGCGTCATGTTCGGAATTGACCTTGACCTCCTTGCCCTCCCAGAGGATCTGGCCGGCCGATTTGCGGTGCCGGCCATAGAGCGTGGTGACGAACTCGCTGCGCCCGGCGCCGATCAGGCCGTAGAGGCCGACGATCTCGCCGGCGCGGACGGACATCGAGACATTTTCGAAACCCTTGCCGGACAGATTCCTGGTTTCGACGATGGTCGCGCCGGGGGTGAAATGCTCCTTGTGGTAGACCTGCTCGATCGAGCGGTTGATCATCATCTTGACCAGCTCGGCGTCATTGGTCTCGGCAATGTTCCTGGTGCCGACCAGCGTGCCGTCGCGCAGCACCGAGACGCGGTCGGCGAGCTCGAACACTTCTTCCATGCGATGGCTGATGTAGATGATGGTGACGCCTTCGCCCTTCAGCCGGCGGATCAGCGTGAACAGCTGGTCGGCCTCCTTGCGGGTAAGATAGGCGGTCGGCTCGTCGAAGATCAGGAATTTGGTGCCGCGCACCGTGGCGCGGGCGGCGGCGATCAACTGCTGCTGGCCGATGGTCAGGTCACCCAGCATGACATGCGCCGGCAGGTCGAAGCCGAGATCGTCGATGATCTTCTGCGCCTGCCTGACCATCGCCCGCTGCTGCAGGATGCCGAAGCGGGAATCCTCCTCGCCGAGGAACATGTTGGCGGCGACGGTGAGATGGCGGCATAGGACGACTTCCTGATGCACGGCATTGATGCCGAGCGCCATCGCCTCATGCGGCGTTGCCAATGCGGCAGGCTTGCCCTCCCAGATGACATCGCCGGAGGTGCGCGGCATGACGCCGGTCAGAAGCTTGATCAGGGTGGATTTGCCGGCGCCGTTCTCGCCAACGATGGCGTGGATCTCGCCGGCCTTGAAAGCGAGATCGACCGGCTTCAGCGCATGGGTGCCGGGATAGCGCTTTTCCAGCCCGCGGAGTTCGAGGATGGTCCTGCCCGGTTCCAGCGTTGGGGCCGGATGGAGTTCCTGCGCCGTCGACATCATGACAATCCTCCCAGATTGGCCCCCAAAGATTGGCCTCGCGATTGGCACGAGTGGGATGTTTCCGGGGCGAAAAGGCCCCGGAAACAGTTCACTTGCGGCTATGCTCAGTCGAGCTTCGGGTTGAGCAGCGCGTCGATCTTCGGATCCTTCATGTTGGCCTTGGTAACCAAATTGGCGCCGGTATCGACATTGGCCTCGACCTTCTCGCCCTTCGAGGCGGCGAGCGCCGTCTTGATGCCGTCATAGCCCATCCGGTACGGATCCTGAACGACGAGAGCCGAAATGACGCCGTCGTTGAGGAACTTGATCAGCTTCTCGTCGCTGTCGAAACCGACCAGCCCGACCTTGCCGGCAAGACTGTTCTCGGCGATCGCCTGACCGACGCCCTGCGCCATGATCAGGTTGGAGGCGAAGATGCCCTTGAGGTTGGGGTTGGCGGTGATCAGATCGGTGGCGATGTTGAGGCCGGTGGTGGCCTGGCCGTCGGCGTATTTGTCGGCGACCAGCTTGAGGCCCGGATATTTGGCAGCGAGCTGTTCCTTAAAACCCTGGGCGCGCTGTTCGAGCGAGCCGGCGCCCGGAAGAGCGGTGATCAGGGCGACGTCGCCCTCGACCTTGCCGCCATTGGCTTCGCCGATGGCTGCGGCAAGGCCGTCAGCGGCAACGCGGCCGCCCTGGATGTTGTCGGTGGTCAGGAACGAGGTGAAGGCCTTGGAGTCGGCGCCAGAGTCGATACCGATGATCTTGACCTTGGCGGCGGCCTCGTCGATCGGCTTGCCGAGCGCCTTGGCTTCGGTCGGCGCGATGACGACGGCCGCCGGGTTGCCGGCGACGGCATTTTCAAGGATCGAGATCTGGCCGTTGACGTCGGTCTCGGCCTGGGCGCCGAGCTCCGGCACGTTGACGCCGAGATCCTTGCCGGCCTTGCGGGCGCCAGCCAGAACGATCTGCCAGTAGAAGGACGTGGTGTCCTTAACGATGATCGGAATGGTCGCGTCGGCCGCGGATGCCGGGGCCGAGTGCATCACGCCGGCAAGCATCGAGGCGGCTGCGAGTGCCACGAAGGCGCGGCGATTGAGAATGCTGGTCACGAATTTCATTAGGAGTCCTCCCTAAGTCGCCCGGTGAATGTTACGGAAGCTCCATTCGGATGGCGCGGCCCAAACGGAACTTTATCAATAAAAAACATTTACCGCATTTTGATAGTGCATCACCTCGGTCGGCGCAAGCGATGTTTGATGGCCGCTCGAATGGCTGGGCGGGAAAGCTTGCTCCCTCGGAACTCCGCTGCCAATCTCCTCCAATATGTCGCATGGAATATTAATTCCATCATCCAGTCAATATGGAATGTTCATTCTTTTTCGGGAGCGTTGGAACTGTGACGCCTGGCGATCACGTCCGGTGTTCGCGACTATTGCGCATGTCCGGCTTAGAGCGTCGCTCCGAGATGCCAAGGCACGAACTCGTTGTCGCCGTAGCCGAACTCTTCGCTCTTGGTCTTGCGGCCCGAAGCCGTCTCGACGATCAGTTCGAAGATCTCGCGGCCCATGCCGGCGATGGTCTTTTCGCCCGAGGCGATGACGCCGCAATTCACGTCCATGTCCTCTTCCATCGTGTGATACATGGTCGAGTTGCTGGCGACCTTAATCGACGGCGTCGGCCGGCAGCCGAAGCAGGAGCCGCGGCCTGTGGTGAAGACGATGACATTGGCGCCGCCCGCCACCTGGCCGGTGGCCGAGACCGGGTCGTAGCCGGGCGTGTCCATGAACACCAGCCCGTGCCCGGTGACCTTTTCGGCATAGCCGAAGACGCCGTTGAGCGGCGTCTGGCCGCCCTTGGCGACCGCGCCGAGCGACTTTTCCAGGATGGTGGTCAGGCCGCCGCGCTTGTTGCCCGGCGAGGGGTTGTTGTCGATGGAAGCGCCATGCTTGGCGACATGGTCTTCCCACCATTTCACGTAGCCGTCGAGCTTGGTGGCGATCTCGGGGGTGGCGGCGCGATAGGCAAGCAGGTGCTCGGCGCCGTAGATCTCCGTCGTCTCGGAGAGAATGCCGACACCGCCGACGCCGGCCAAAATGTCGACCGCGGCACCCAGCGCCGGATTGGCGGTGATGCCGGACATGCCGTCGGAGCCGCCGCATTGCAGGCCGACGACGATCTCGCTGACCGGGATCGGCTCACGCTGAAGCTTGCCGACCTCCTCGGCGATCTCGGCCAGCACGACCAACGCCTTCTCGACCGATTTGCGCGAGCCGCCGGCTTCCTGGATGTTGAAATGGCGTTTTCCCGCGGCAACGCCCTTCTGGCCGTAGAGGGTGAGCTGGTTGACCTCGCAGCCGAGCCCGACCATCAGCACGCCGCCGAAATTCGGATGACGGGCGTAGCCGGCCAGCGTGCGGTGCAGCACCATCATGCCGTCGCCGGTGGCGCTCATGCCGCAGCCCTGGCCGTGGACGATCGGGACGAAGCCGTCGATGCCGGGATATTGCGGCAGAAGCGTGCGGTTCGCCGCGTCAGCGATGGCGTGGCAGACGGTGGCCGAGCAATTGACGCTGGCGAGAATGCCGATGAAGTTGCGCGTGCCGGCGCGGCCGTCGGCGCGGCGGTAGCCCATGAAGGTGCGGGCGCGGTCGGCATCGGTCGCATGCACTGCCTCGCTCGGCGGCACCACCGGCAAACGCCCGCTTTCGAAGACCAGATTGTGCGAATGGACATGCTCGCCGGGCGCGATGTCTTGCGTGGCGCGGCCGATCGCCTGGGCGTATTTGACCACGGCCTCGCCGGCCGCAATCGGCTTGATCGCCACTTTGTGGCCCGGCTCGATCACTGCGGCGGCGACGGCGCCGCCCGGCAGCACGGTGCCGATCTCGATGCGGCCATTGGCGACCGCGACATTGTCGGCGGGAGACAGAAGAATGCTGTTTGCGGCGTTCACGGGAGCTTCCTGGGTGTGTTCCTGGGTGCGCGAGCGGATTGACACGCGGCTCTTAACATATAATGTCTTTTATCGTGAAAAAACATTTTTGCGTCAATTGTTTTTTCGCCAGAGCGCGACGCGTCTTTTGGATGCGAGAAGTAGGCTCTACACCAAAACTAGCGTTGCGCATGATGTTTTCCGAAAAGGTACCGGTTTCATGCGCGAGAAACGCTTCACACTGGCCGCAAACGCAGATGCGCCACGGGGCAGGGGATGTCGAAGAGCAACAACGTTTACAAGGACGCCTATAATCGCGGTCTGAGGCTGCTCGACGAAACCAGGAGCCTGCCTTCGGAGCCGGAGCTGGGTACGCTGCTCGGCGTCAGCCGCACGACGGTCCGCACTATCCTTGCGCGCATGGAAGAAACCGGGCTGATCGACTGGAACAAGCGCAGCAAGACGGTCCTGCGCGAACCGCGACCGGACGATTTCTTCCCCGAGGAAGAAACCGACACGCTGGCCGAGATCATCGAGCGCTCCTTCATGCGGCGGCTGCTTGCCAGCGGTGCCGAAGCCGGCATGCAGATCAACGAGCTCGAACTGGCGCGCGAGATCGGCGTCGGCACCACCAGCGTGCGCGAATTCCTGATCCGCTTCTCGCGCTTTGGGCTGATCGAGAAGCGCCGCAACAGCCACTGGGTGCTGAAAGGCTTTACCCGCGCCTTCGCGCTGGAGCTGACCGAAATCCGCGAGATGTTCGAACTGCGCTCGGCCGCAGCCTTTGCCGCTCTGCCCGAGGACAGCCCGGTGTGGGCCGACCTCGACCGCCTGGAAGACGAGCATCACCGGCTGGAGCGCGAGATCGCCGTGCGCTTCAACGAATTCTCCGAGCTTGACGAGCGCTTTCACCGGCTGATCCATCGGGCGTCGCACAACCGCTTCATCGTCGATTTCTACGACGTCATCGCCATGATCTTCCACTACCACTACCAGTGGAACAAGGCGCAGGAGCGCGAGCGCAACGAAGTCGCGGTCCAGGAGCATCTCGCCTATATCGCCGCGCTCAAATCGCGCGATCTCGCCAAGGTCGACGCCGCCTGCCGCAAGCACCTGAAATCGGCCCGCCACACGCTGCTGACGTCCATTCCCGAGGGCAGGCAGCCGCAACGCGCGTGATTGTGTTGCGTTGCCGCAGCAACGTTTTGGCGATTTTTCGGCCGCCGGCTCCGTGCTAGAGAGCTGACGTTGCTGCGTGAAGAGGCTGGTTCTTGACCATACGCCGGAGACGATGGAGCATGCCGGTCGCGTTCGCCGCGGCGTGGCTTTTCATGCTCCAGTCGATGTTCGGCGCGTTTGCGTCCGGCGTCGAGCCGAAAGCCTCGCAATTCGATGCTTTCGGCAACACGATCTGCACCCATGACGGTGCGGCGCAACTCCCCGCCGGCGATCCGCATCAGCAGCACATGCCGGCTTGCTGCATGCTTGGCTGCAATCTCGTTTCGGCGGTCTACGCGCCGCTGGATGCAGCCGGGAGCCTGGCTCGCAGCCTTTCCATCGAAACCATCGCCTTTTTCCTGCCGGCCTTCCGGCATCGCGATTTCGCCCGCGCCCGCACTCCGTCCAATCCGCGTGCACCACCGGCGACGGCCTGATCCGTTCTGGTTCGCGCCGCGCAACGCTTTGCCGGCGCGTTTATCGACATCGTTCGCGACCGGCCATCGGCGCGATCCCCCTTAAAGTCCACGGAGCAATCATGTCTCACTCTTTTCGCGCTGCCGCATCCAGCCGCAGGCGCTTCGCACTGGGTAGTTTCGAGCAGCGTCTCGGCGTCGCCCTTTGCGTTCTTGCCCTCCTGTTCGCCAGCGCCCAGACGGTGTTGGCACACGAGTTCAAGCTTGGCGATCTCGAGATCGGGCACCCCTGGTCGCGCGCCACGCCAGCCGGCGCCAAGGTGGCCGGCGGCTACTTCACCATCACCAACACCGGCAGTGCGGCGGATCGCCTGCTGTCGATCACCTCCGACATTTCGGCCAAGGCCGAACTGCACGAGATGGGCGTCAGCAATGGCGTGATGACCATGCGGCCGGTCACCGGCGGCCTCGAAATCCCGGCTGGCGGCAAGGTCGCGCTGGCGCCTAACGGCTATCATTTGATGTTCATGGATTTGAAGCGGCAGCCCAAGGAGGGCGAAACGTTCTCCGCCACGCTGACCTTCGAAAAAGCCGGGCCCCTGCAGATTGAATTCGCCGTGCAAGGCATCGGCAGCGCGGCGCCCCAGGACGACGACTGACTTGGCCGCTTCGAGAGGTACCATCATGAAGAAATCTCTTTTGCCCGGCTGCGTGCTTCTTGTCCTCGGGACCAGCGCGGCCTTTGCCCACATCACGCTCGAAACGCCGGAGGCGGCGGTGGGCTCGACCTACAAGGCGGTTCTTCGGGTGCCGCATGGCTGCGAGGGCAAGGCGACGACCGCCGTGCGCGTGCAGATCCCGGAAGGGGTGCTTTCGGTCAAACCGATGCCGAAGCCGGGTTGGACGCTGCAGGTCAAGAACGGCAAATACGAGAAGTCCTATCAGCTCTACGGCCAGGCAGTGACCAGCGGCGTCAAGGAGATCGACTGGAGCGCCGGCAGCCTGCCGGACGAATTCTACGACGAATTCGTCTTTCGCGCGACGCTGGCGTCCGACCTGCCGGCAGGCCAGACGCTGCATTTCCCGGTGGTGCAGGAATGTGACGGGGTTGCCGATCGCTGGATCGAGATTCCGGCGGCCGGGCAGGCTGAGGACGCGCTGGAATTTCCGGCGCCCGGCCTCAAGCTGCTGCCGAAGAAGTGATCCTTACGCGGCGCGCTCTATCCGAAAGAGCGCGCCGCTGTCTTTGTGGCGGTGACATGAGCGCGGCATCGATCCTGCGAACGGCCTGCACAACCGGCCGGCTTGCCATAGGCCTGCTGGCTGCGATTGTGCTGCTTGCCACCATTGCCGCGCCAAACGCAGCCTTCGCCCATGCGGCGCTGATCAAGGCCGAGCCGGCTGACGGTGCGGTGCTGGCGCAGAGCCCGTCGCAGATGTCGCTGACCTTCAGCGAGCCGGTTTCGCCGCTGGTGCTGACGCTGGTGCGGCCCGACGGGACGTCGATCCCGCTGAGCTCTTTCCGGCTCAGCGGCCAGACCGTCGAGATTGACAATCCGCAGGCGCTGACGTCGGGCACGCATGTGCTGAGCTGGCGGGTAATCTCCGCCGACGGGCATCCGGTCGGCGGCTCGGTGCTGTTCTCGGTCGGTGCGCCGAGTGCTGCGCCGGCCGCCTCCGAAGCTGTCGACCGGGCGCTTCGAACGGCGATCTGGATCGGCAAGGTTTTTCTATACATCGGCCTGTTTTTCGGCGTCGGCGGTGCCTTTGCGCAGGCCTGGCTGGCGCAAGGCGGCCGATCCGGCCAGAACATGATCGTCGCCGCGATCCTGTGCGGGCTGGCCGCCGCACTCTTGTCGCTCGGTTTCCAGGGGCTGGATGCACTCGGCGCGCCGCTTGCCCGGCTGGCGCAGCCGGTCATCTGGCAGACCGGGCTTGGCACCAGCTTCGGCTGGACGGTGCTGATCGCGCTGATGGCGCTCGGCCTTGGCCTGCTATCGCTGGTCGTGCCGCCCGCCGACGCAAAGCCGCTGGCCTTGGCCGGACTGGTTGGCGTTGGCGCAGCACTTGCCGCCAGCGGGCATGCCAGTGCCGCCGAGCCGCAATGGCTGACCCGGCCGATGGTGTTTCTGCACGCCACTGGTATCGCCGTCTGGGCCGGGGCGCTGGCGCCGCTCGGTCTTGCCTTGAAACGGCAGCCGGACAAAGCCGGGCCGTTGCTGCGCCGGTTTTCACGAGCGATCCTGTTCGTCGTGGCGGTGCTTGCGGCAGCCGGCATCGTGCTCACCGTCATCCAGGTGCAAACGACGTCGGTGCTGGTCCATACCGCTTACGGCCGGCTGCTGCTGCTCAAGCTGGTGCTGCTCGTCTTTCTGTTCACACTCGCCGCCGTCAATCGCTTCAAGCTTACGGCCCCGGCTGAGGCGGGCGAAACAGAAGTCCAGCGGCGGCTGGCCCGCTCGATCGCCATCGAGCTGCTGATCGTGCTGGCGATCTTCGGCGTTGCCGCCGGCTGGCGCTTCACGCCGCCGCCGCGCGCGCTGGCGATCGCCGCGGCACAGCCGGCGTCGGTGCATATCCACACGCTGCAAGCGATGGCCGACCTCAGCATTGCGCCCGGCCATGCCGGAGCTGTTGCCGCTTCGATCTTCATCATGACCGGCGATTTCGGCCCGCTCGACGCCAAGCAGGTAACGCTGGTGCTGTCAAAGCCCGATTCCGGCATCGAACCCATCAAGCGCCCGGCGACGAAGCCCGGCGACGGTACCTGGCGCGTCGACGATCTCGTCATCCCGGTCGCCGGCCGGTGGACGGCGCGGCTCGACATCCTGGTCTCGGATTTCGAGATGGTGAAGATAGAGGCGCCGATCGACATCAGGCCGTGAAGACGGCGCTGGTCCGCGCAACACAATTCGGCGAGGCGGTTGACGCGGCCGCGAACCCCCGTCAATCATCGCCATCAAGAATGGGCGTCCAACCCAATCGCGGGCTCAAACCAACAAGATCCGAAAGCAGGGAAGAAACGATGGAAAAAGCCGAAATAGGCCTGATCGGCCTTGGCACGATGGGCTCCAACCTGGCGCTCAATATCGCCGAGAAGGGGCACCGCATCGCCGTCTTCAATCGCACCGCGGCGCGCACCGATGCCTTTGTCGAAAATGCCGGCGCGCTTCGGGATAGGGTGGTGCCCTGCTACAGCCTCGAAGAACTGGCCGCCGCGATCCGGCCGCCGCGGCCGATCATCATCATGGTGCTGGCCGGCAAGCCGGTCGACGAGCAGATCGCGGCATTGCGCGGTGTGCTGTCGGCCAACGATATCGTCATCGACGCCGGCAATGCCAATTTCCGCGATACGATGCGGCGCTTCTCCGAACTTACCGATTCGGGCCTGACCTTCATCGGCATGGGCGTGTCCGGCGGCGAGGAGGGCGCACGCCACGGTCCCTCTATCATGGTCGGCGGCACCGAAGAGTCCTGGAAGCGCGTCGAAAAGGTGCTGACCGCGATCTCGGCCAAGTTCAAGGGCGAGCCTTGCGCGGCGTGGCTTGGCACCGACGGCGCCGGCCATTTCGTCAAGACCATCCACAACGGCATCGAATATGCCGACATGCAGATGATCGCCGAGATCTACGGCATCTTGCGCGACGGGCTCGGCATGGGGCCGAAAGAGATCGCTGAGGTGTTTTCCCAGTGGAACACGGGCAGGCTCAATTCGTACCTGATCGAGATCACCGCCAAGGTGCTGGCCGCCGACGATCCCAAGACCGGCAAACCGGTGGTCGACATCATCCTCGACCGCGCCGGCCAGAAAGGCACCGGCAAATGGTCGGTGATCGAGGCGCAGCAGCTCGGCATCCCGGCCACCGCGATCGAGGCGGCTGTGGCGGCACGCGTACTGTCGTCGATCAAGGACGAGCGGCTTGCCGCCGAAAAGGTCTATGCCGGCGGCGTGAGCAAGATTTCCGGAGACAGGGACGCCCTGCTCGCCGATCTCGAGCTGGCTCTGTTTGCTGGCAAGATCGCCGCCTACGCGCAAGGCTTCGCGGTGATGAGCGGCGCGTCGAAGGAATTCAACTGGAACCTGCCGATGCCGGTCATCGCCAAGATCTGGCGGGCCGGCTGCATTATCCGCTCGCAATTGCTGGATACGATGGCGGAGGCCTTCGGCGCCGGCGGTGCAGCCACCAACCTGTTGATGGCGCCGGCTTTCGTCTCATTGATGCAGGAGGCACATCCGTCGCTTCGCCGTGTCGTCGCAAGGGCGGCCGAAGCCGGCTCGCCGGTGCCGGCCCTGTCATCTGCACTTGCCTATTTCGACAGTTACCGGCAGGGCCGGGGCACCTCGAACCTGATCCAGGCGCAGCGCGATTTCTTCGGCGCGCACGGCTTCGAGCGCATCGATGGGCAGGGCGCTTTCCATGGTCCTTGGGGAAGCGGCGCGGCGGGTTAGCGTCGCGACTTGGACCTAGAGTCCAATTTTGCGGTTGTCAGAAGGCAGATATCTCCAGCGACCAACTGGGTGTCGGGTCGCGCCAGGAACCTGCTATGCCGGTAGAGACGATTGACGGTCTCATCGGTATCGGCGGAGCCGCGAATCTGTGGTAAGCCGCCGCTCAACCAACCAAAGGACGACACCTGTGAGCGAACCGACCGTGGCCCAGGCGACCGAAAGTATCTATGCCTCGCTGCGGGCGGATAATGCCGACATCGACGCACATATCGCGACGCTTAAAGCGGCGCTGACACGAGAAGGGATAAAACAGGCGGTGTTCGATCCGACCAAGTTGGCGCAGAACAAC
Source organism: Mesorhizobium sp. M0522 (assembly GCF_040321085.1). NCBI lineage: Bacteria > Pseudomonadati > Pseudomonadota > Alphaproteobacteria > Hyphomicrobiales > Phyllobacteriaceae > Mesorhizobium > Mesorhizobium sp. M0522. Next base: position 3,749 of record NZ_JAMYQW010000001.1, on the reverse strand, counting down.
CGCTCGGGGCGCAAGTTGATGCAGGCCTATTTTCGGCAGCGCGGCGTGAGCGTGAGGTTTTCGGACTAGTAGAGCCGCGCGCGGGTGATCTCAAGCGCGCCGTTGGGAGTTCTCGGGCCGGTCCGGCGGTTCGCCATCTGGACGTCGGGACTGCGCCTCATATCAGTCTTTCGACCCGTGGCGCGAACAGCCCGAAAGCCGTCGTTGCGAAAATGCCTTCGCCATCCGGAACCGGAACCGCATTGATCAGGATGCAATAGCTTCTTCGCTATTAAACATTATTCTGACTTCGGAGTCTGAAATGCTGCGTCCTCAACGGGCTCATACGAATATCTTGTCGAGTGATCCAAGATTGAAGCCGTTTCCGCTCAGATCGGCGCGCGACCAATCCACGAAGCGATAGCGCTCTCGGAAGTTCGCTTCGGATGCGGCATCGGGGAAATAATCGACGATGGCAAGCGGCGTCTTTTTTCGGCCCAGCTCGTCGGTTTCCCACTTGTGCCGCTGGTAGTTTGTCACGAGGCTGTAGAGGATCTGCCTGGCGTAATCATCATGGCCGGGCAGAGAGAAGCCGACGATCGCCATGCCGAAATTGTAGTAGCCGCCATTGCCCATCCCCTCCCAAAAATCATTGAGACGCGTGGCATAAAGCAGCTTTGTGGCCGATGGTGGCAATATGCGCGGCGTCGCCATGAACAGAAGATCTTTATCGTAAAGCGCCTTCAGGTTCTTCGCGCGATAGATATTTTTCAGCGGGTCCGACTCTTGGCGGGGACCATCGGTCAGTCGCTCAAGGCCGAGGCCAGCCTCATCGGAAAATATGATGTCTTTTGGAGGCGGCGCGCCCATCTTTGCATGGTTGGCAATTCTGCGCTCAAAGCCGGTGCGGTCGAACCAGTCAATGGAGCCGTGCATTTTGAGGATGACGACCTCATCCCGGTCGTTATCGATCGTACCGCCAAACTGAGTCACTTCCTTGAACCGGGTCGAAAACAGGCGGTAAGGTTTGCCGATAGCATCAAGCGCGCGTTCCAGAAGCGTGTCGTAGTTGAAGGTAATGACGTAATCGTCCGGCTCGAGGCGTTTTGCGAATTCGATGTAGAGATCGGGCACAGTGTTGAGCGCGTTGACGTGCCGCGCCAGAATGCTGCCGATCAGATATTTCGTGACGATGGTTCCCTCATTGCCGTCCTGACTCCACGTATCACCACCCCGGAGGCCAAGATAATGTTCGACGTCGAGGAAGCGCATGAAGTCCTCGAAATCCACCGTCTCCGGCGTCAGACTTTCGCCAGCCGCATCTCTGCGAAATTCAATGTAGTGCTCAAGATCGTTGTTGAATTTCGAAGCCCGCCGGTCGGAAGGAAAGGCCGCAGCCGTTTCGCGGATTTCTTTCCATAGATCATATGCCAGCGGCAGTTGAGCAGGCCGCGAGAACCCCGCTCCAAGGATAATGAGTCTATACTTGTCCGGCATCGGCGCCCCCTTCAAAAAGTATACCCCGAAACGTACTGCCGGTCATGCTGTATGACTTTGCGGACGCTCGATTACTTGCGGCTCCGGCGGAAGCGTTCGATGGGCTTTCCGGTCAGGAAGCCAACATCGTACTCGTCGCCTTTCCAGCGCTCCAAATACGGCTCGCCGAATTGTTCCGCACAGTCGATCCAGGCGGTACCGAAAGGATTGACGAAATCAGCCAGGGACTCTTTGCCTTCCGCATAAAGCGGGACCCATACGGACCTGGCGATATCGTCTCCTGTGTGGTGATAGACGTTCGGTGTCATATAGACGAAGCCATCGACATGGCATTCCGAAAGCCCCAAAGCGGCATTGCTGAGAATAGCAAGTGCGTCCGCAGGGCTGAGCCCGAAATTATTGTCATTTGCGAACATCGCCAGGCCAAAGGCATCTGGAATTTTTAGGTGAAGTTTGGTGGCCGCAATTTGCTTGTTTGCCTTGCGAAGGGCCTGCCGCAGAGGATTGGCGATCTGCTGGCGGAGGCGGGCCGCGACTCGCTCCGGCATGGGCTCGCCGCGAAACAGAAAGCCCATCAATTCGCTGCCCGTGTGCCCGAAATGCGTAAACGCCCGCGCGACGCGCTCGGGATAGGCATCGCGAGAGTCCGTTTCCATGCACTTCAGTTCCACGATCACACGGTCGTCAGGAAAATAGAAGTCTGCATTCAGGACCATTTCCGGCTGGTCGGGCATCAGGTCACGCACGATCTGACCGTTGCGAAAGGTCGGCACGAATTTGGTAAATTCGGGTTCAATGTGGATGAGTGTCGGTTGCCAGTCGGGGCTGCTCTCCATCTGTCTTGTCCCCTTCGGCCCGTTGCCTTTAGCATGTAGTGCGCCTTCGGACCGAACTCACGTTATGTATAATGGCTTGTGCCCGCGGAGTGAAGATTTTGCCACCGCAATATTAGCGCGGAACTTCTGCAGCGCTCTGCACGGGAGCGCGCGTAGCGGAACTTCGGTTTCTGATGGACCCGACCCAAGACCGGACAGTCGGCCTTCTGCCCCGCGGCTGCGCCCCGAAGCAGACATATCGTGGAGACTGGCATTTGCAGGATGATTGCGACAGGCTTTGTGAAAAAAAGGGCAGTCGGCGAAGAACTTGCCTATATAGAGCGGCACCTAACGGCGGCCGATATAGGAACGACTGGATGAGCAGCGTCACGTTCGTTTTTGACCCCAAGGAAGGCCTGGGCGACGGCTTCCTCACGCCGGTCTATTTCGACAACGAGGTGCTGGTGAAGCACCTCTACAGCAAGACGAACGCGGTGGAGTTCGCGAGCGAGACTTACGGCACCATCTATTGGCCGGACCACTACATGTCGTTCGGGATCAATGCCCAGGGGGCGGTGATCGCGTGGCTCGGGGATCTGCAAGATCAACCTGCGGCCGAGCAGCACCATTGGCGAGAGCATAACATCCCAGCACAGCATGACATGAAGTCGGAGTTCTACGACGCGCAGATCGATGCTCAGTTCACACAATCCCCGATCGCCATCCAGACGATTAACGAGCTGGAGAAATGGAACGCCGCTTTCGCCGGTAAGCACGGCCTGCGGCTCTACAAGCCCACTTCCTTCAAGGATCGCATCGAGGCGGTGCGGCGCTACCGTCGCATCATCATCCAGTCAGAGGACGATTTCATCCGTTTCATCAGCGAGCTGAACGAGATCATCAACGAGAACGTCAACACCGATGAGATCCGGAAACTCCTCAAAGGGAAGAACGTCGCCTTCAAGGACGGATCGAAGGGCAACAAGCTCCTCGAAGTCGTCTATCGCGACGTGCTCGGCGATACGACCAACCTCATCGAGCCGTTTTTCATGCTCTACGACGTGCGCCTGTGGGCTGACCATGACATGGGAGACAAGCTGCTGCAGGGCGTTTGCGCGAAGCTGGGCATAACCGACCTCACCGACTTCGAGGCGATCCTCACGGCTCTCCTCGAGCGCCTGCGGGGTGCTCTGAAAAAGCTGTCGGCCACCTACGGCTGATCGGTCAGGTTAGTCCCAAATAGCGCTTCACAGTCTCGGGGATCACCGTGGTGGCCACATCGGCCCCGATCTTAACCGCGCCCTTGCCGGCCGCCTTCGAGCGACTGCTTCATCGATCTGAGTTCTTGGCGCAGACTTCCGTTGTGGGTCGGTGAACGAACCCGCTGCGCGGGATGGGCGCGTGGGGTGAGGTAGAGTTCACGAACCGAACGTCGCGCTCGCATTGAGGGTGGTTCGG